>JAOUNV010000042.1 GCA_029880775.1 Nitrospinota bacterium
CGTGATGTCCATCGACTATACGCCGGCGCTGGAGCCGATATTGTGCTCACCAACACATTTGGCGCGTCCCGCCTGCGGCTGGGGGAGTACTCCGCCCATGACAAGCTGGTGCAGATAAATCAGGCGGGTGTGGCCCTGGCTCGGGAGGGCGCCCCGAACGCGCTGGTGGCCGGAGACGTGGGCCCCCTAGGGGGGATCATGGCCCCCACCGGCGAAATATCCTTCGACGAGGGAGTGGAAATATTTCGGGAGCAGATAGCCGCCCTGGTGGAGGCGGGAGTGGATCTGCTGGTGGTGGAGACCATGTTCGACCTGATGGAGATCAAGGCGGCGGTGGTGGCGGCCAACGATGTGCGCGGCAATGTTCCTCTGGTGGCCTCCATGACATTCAACGTGGATGGCGTGACAGACACCGGCACAGACCCGGTGACTGCGGCTCTGACATTAGAAGGGCTGGGCGTGGATATATTGGGAATCAACTGCTCCACCGGACCGGAGCCGATGGTGGAGGTGGTGGAGCGGATAGCGGCGGCCAGCGGCCTGTTCATATGTGTCCAGCCAAACGCCGGCCTGCCGGTGAATCGTGGGGGAGTGACGGTGTTCGAGACCCCTATGGAGAAGGTGGCCAGTTTCGCCACGCGCTTCGCCGACGCCGGGGCCAATATCATAGGTGGCTGCTGCGGCACCACGCCTGATTACATAAGGATGATTAAATCCTCCCTGCAAGGGCGGGCGCCAAAGAGTCGGAGCATGCGCCCATCCATGGCGTTCACCAGCAGGATGGTATCGCTGGTGGCGGGAGACGGACAGCCCTTCATAAAGATCGGGGAAAAGATTAACCCCACCGGTCGAAAGGCATTCGCCCAGTCGATCAAGGAGGGACGGATGGATATGGTGGTGGCCGACGCCCGCAAGCAGTTCGAGTTTGGGGCCATGGCTCTGGACGTGAATGTGGGTGTGCCTCTGGTGGATGAAGGAGCCATGATGGATAAGGCTCTCACCGCTATACAGAACGTCACACCTCTACCTGTGGTGATAGATAGTTCCTACGCTTCGGCTTTGGAGGCGGGGTTGAAAGTCTTCCCTGGCAGGGCGCTGATTAACTCGATCAACGGCGAGACCGAGCGCCTGGAAGAGGTGACCCCCCTTATCAAAAGATATGGCGCTTCGGTGATAGCCCTGCTGGCTGGCGACGATATACCGGAGTTGGCGGTGGACCGGCTGAAGATCGCCGAGAAAATTCTGATCTACCTGGAAGATAACGGTGTGCCGAAAGACCGGGTGATATTCGACTGCCTGGCGCTGGTGGTCTCCGCCATGCAGGATGGCGCCGCCCAGACCCTGGAGACGATCAGGGAAGTGAAACGCCAGTTCGGAGTCCCGGCGATGATAGGGCTGTCCAACGTATCCTTCGGGCTTCCCCGGCGAAACGCGATAAACTCAAGCTTTATGGCCATGGCCATGGGCGCGGGGCTGGACGCCGCCATAATGAACCCATATGACGAGGAACTGAACAGGGCGGTGGCTGCAGCCTCCATGTTCTGTGGGCGGGACCCGCAATGCCGCACGTATATAGACATGATGGAAGAGGCGGAGGCAAAGCCAAAGGAGAAGGATACCGGCCCCAAAACCACCAGGGAAATGATATTCGCCGCCGTGATGGACGGGGACAAGGGGCATATAGAGACGCTGGTGCAAAAAGCGGTGGACGAGGGGGACGACCCGATGGGGATATTCATAGACTCCCTGACTCCCGCCATCCGTCACTTGGGCGACCTGTTCGCCCAGCGGAAGAAATTCATCCCCCACCTGGTGGCGGCGGCGGATACGATGAAGCGGGGCGTGGCGGTGCTGGACCCGTTGCTCAAAAAATCTGGAGCCTCCTACGACAAGGGTACGGTGGTCTTTGCCACGGTGAAAGGGGATATCCACGATATTGGAAAGAACATCTGCGTTCTGATGCTCTCCAACTTCGGCTACAATGTGATCGACTTGGGCAAGAACGTGCCGCTGGAGGATATCCTGGCCGCGGCGGAAAAACATGGCGCCAGCATCATAGCGCTGTCGGCTCTGATGACCACCACCATGATCCAGATGAAGCTGATAGTGGATCAGGTCAGAGAGCGCAACCTGCCATATAAGATTATGGTGGGGGGCGCCGTGGTGACGAAAGCCTTCGCCAACGAGGTCGGCGCCGACGCGTACGGCAAGGACGTGGGGGACGTGGTGGACGTTACCGAGTCTCTGATGCATACTGTACGAGAGGAAAAAATATGAAAGAGCACAACGCTGGCCGGGCGATTTTCTTGGCCGTATTGATGATCGCGTCATTGTCGGCTGGCTGCGCGGACCTGTCCCCATATCGGTATACCCAGACTTATACCATGATCGAGCCCGCCAACTCGGCGGCCAAAACGTATGATGATGGGAAAGTGAAAGTCCGGTTCCACATCAACGAGAAGCGGATATTCCTTAAGCTTGTCAATCTTACCAAGGCGCCTTTGTCCATTAACTGGGACGAGGCCTCCTATGTGAGCCTCGATGGCGCTCGCCATAAGGTGGCCGGTGTGGACAGTATCTTTTCCCCCGACCGCTCCAAGCCTGCAGCCACCCAGATCCCCCCCGGCGGCGCCACGGACGACTTCGCCGCGCCGGTGAAAAACGTGAAAAAGCTGGAGCAGTGGACCTGGTACCTCTCCCCGTTGTTTAATCTGAAAGACGACAACGCAATAGAGAACAGGGGGAAAATATTCGGCCTGGACCTGCCGATACAGGTGGAAGGGATGTGGAAAGTCTATTCGTTCCGGTTTAAGATACTCAACGTTATCCCGATCCACCAGCCGGTCTGACGGGCGCCTGACCCCAAAACCGTGGTTGCCATTTATTTATATTACCGGTAAGCTTGGGGCTGAACGAGATCATAACTTAATTCGGCAATGGCGTCCATGACCCCAGACGAAGGCCTCACGGTAAATGAGACCAGCCAGGATGATGTCCGGCGCCTCTTCGACCTACAGAAAAAAGCCTTTCTGAAAAATCCTTTCCCTTCCATTGAGCAGCGCAAGGCCGCGCTGGACAAGCTCTTTTGGATGGTGAAGGATAACCAGCAAAAATTCGTGGAAGCCGCCAACTCCGACTTCGGCTGCCGTTCTCCCCAGGAAACCTTAATTACGGAAGTGGCTCTCACACTGGAGGATATTCGCCACATCCGGCGGCATCTTGCAAAATGGATGAAGCCTAGGCGAAAATCTGTACCCATATGGTTCCAGCCGGCCCGGGGGAAGGTTATCCGCCAGCCACTGGGAGTGGTGGGGATCATCTCGCCGTGGAACTTTCCTATGATGCTGGCCGCCACTCCCTTGGCCGCGGCATTGGCGGCGGGCAACAGGGTGATCCTGAAAATGAGCGAGCATGCCCCGGCCACGGACGCGCTTTTCGCCGAACTGGCCAGGGCCGCCTTTGCGGAGGACCATGTGGCGGTGGTCAGCGGAGGCCCGGATACGGCCCGCGCCATGACCCACACTTCCTTCGACCGGCTCCTTTACACCGGTTCCACCGCCAGAGCGGCGGACATCTTGCGTGCGGCGGCGAATAACCTGACCCCTGTTACCCTGGAGCTGGGAGGAAAAAACCCAGCTATCATCCATCCTGATTACCCGCTGGACACGGCAGCTGACCGGATAATGCTGGCGGGGCTTTTCAATGGCGGTCAGTCATGCGTCGCCGTGGACTATGTGCTGGTGAAGGAAGGTATGGAAGACCGTTTTATAAATGCCGCCAAGGCTCAGGTGGCCAGGATGTACCCTTCCATGATGGATAATCCGGATTACACCTCCATCATAGACGACCGGCATTACGCCAGGGTCATGGCGGACCTGGAAGACGCGCGATCTAAAGGCGCCACAGTTGTAGAGGCCAATCCCCACGGAGAAATATTCGACAAGGCAAAACGGAAGATACCGCCCACATTTGTCCTCAATGTGACAGACGACATGGCATTGGCCAGAGATGAGATATTCGCCCCGGTGATGATGGTGATCCCGTATAAGGATATCGAAGAGGCGATGGCGTATGTCAACTCACGCCCCCGGCCCCTGGCGCTCTATTATTTCGATAACGACAGCTCCAGAGTGGAAAAAGTCTTGCGTGGCACTGTTTCTGGAGGGGCGGTGGTCAACGACGCCGCGTGGCAGTTCTGTGTCTCCGGCCTGCCATTGGGCGGGGTGGGCCACAGCGGCATGGGCCGATACCATGGTGAATACGGTTTCGCCGAGTTCTCTCACGAGAAGGGTGTGTTCTTGCAATCCCGGCTCAATCAGCTCTGGACAGTGAAGCCTCCTTACGGATGGATCACCCGATTGGTCACCCGCCTGATGATCCGCTGACCTGGTCGTACGTCCAACAGGTATGTTTCCGCCAGTCTCTAAGGCGGTATTCCCCACCCGCATAGGGTAGTTTTCTCACTCCATCCGGGCCCCTTTCCCTGCAAAACCGTGCGTTCCCCCGATTTTTATTCCCGCGGCGCCCTGCTAGCCTGAAACCATGAGAGACGCTCATATAGAAAGGCAGGTGAGCAAAATGACACGCTATACAGGCGGACAGATGGTGGAGAAGGGAAAATACTACAATCCTTTTTCTGGAACTCTGGCGGAAATGGATTCTGCTGGAAAGCTGCCCGGTAACGCCAAGGAGAGATTCTTTAAAGTGAACACAGCCGCGATGATGATTATTGCTCCTGTGGCCACGCTCCTCTTCGTGATCCTGCTCCCGGTGGCGTATGTGGCTTCCTTTGCCACGCTGTGGGGCTACAAGCTGCTGCGGTTGCTGCTTGGAATGGGGAACACTACGGCCCTGCGGCACTGAGCAAGGAAAACTAAACATGAGCACGCATATCGAGTCGGAATCGAAAATTCCACTGCGCAGTGAAGTGAGGAGGTGATGGTCATGAAAACTATGTTTGATTTCATAACACACATCAAGGGTGTGGAATACCTGCTGGCCATAGGGTTTATTGGCCTGTTCATTTTGATATGGGAGGCGCTCTCCCCCAGGCCGTTTGGCGTGATGCTGGCCACCGGAAAAGATGACCTGAACCATATGCGTCACGTTGGCGCCAGGGAAGCGATGCGTACAGCAGTCCACACGGCAGCAGCTCCATTCCTTGTGATCGCATATGTGGCCACGGTTCCTGTGGCGTTTGTCACTGGTCTGGCGCTCTCCGTGAGGCACTGGCTGGCCAACAGGCTAGCCAAACGTAGACGGGCGGAGTAGAGAGGAAGCGCCGCTGGTGGCGGCCCACTGGGGGCGGTCGTCCAGGTCCGGCCACCCGACAAACGCGCCCCCCAGTTCGCGCTACCACCTCTTTAGTGGCAAGAGACTTATATTATTTGCAGAAGTGTTTTGGTGGCAAAACACTGACCTCCTCAGAGGCAAGCAGTACGGGACTGACGGGAGCAGGTCATGAAAGAGACTGTGTGGAAAGAGTGGTGGGTGTGTTTGTTCGCCGCATTGGTCGGGCTGTTGATCCTCTCCAGGCCCGCCTTCGGCGCTCGGCAGGATAGGAGCGCTGGAGTATCGGCCGTGGCCGCATCGGACGTGGCCGTTCCGGATACAATAATTCTGGAGACCCTACAGGAAAAATACCAGCCGGTAATGTTCGACCATAAGGTTCACATCCAAAAGGCGAGTGGATGTTCCGATTGCCACCACCACACCAGCGCCAGAGAGACCCGCAAATGTGGCGAATGCCACGACATGCAAAAGGCGGCGCTAAAGCAATCGTTGGTGGAGGGGTTTTTGCCATGCAAAAGTTGCCATCGCAAATACAGCCCCGCCGCTCCATCCATGCCTAGCCTGAAGACGGCGTTTCACATCCAATGTTTCACCTGCCATAAGAACAAAGACAACATAGAGGGGCCGAAGGCTTGCCAAAGGACATGCCACGCCTTGGCCGGTGAGGGAGGGTGAGCGACATGGATAGCAACAAATCATCTCGTCCGGAAGCGCTTTCTCCCACCCGCAGGAAGTTTCTGGGTATGGCGGCGGCCTCCGGCGCGGCGATGGCCGTATGCCCTGCCATGGCAGCCGGGCTGGACGAGTTCTCCGGTTGGCCAGAGGGCTATGGGATGTTGGTTGACCTGACCCGTTGCGTGGGATGCCGAAAATGTGAGGAGGCGTGCAACAGGGTGAACAACCTGCCTCCGCCGGACAAACATTTCGATGACGAATCGGTGTTCAAGCAACATCGCCGCCCATCTTCCACCGCCTACACAGTGGTGAACAAATATATTGATCCGGAGTTCGAGGATCTGCTGGCTTTTCGCAAGATCCAATGCAACCATTGCAACGAACCGGCCTGCGCCTCCGCCTGCCCTGCCCATGCATACAACAAAACCCCGGAAGGAGCGGTGGTGTATGACGAGAATCTATGCTTCGGATGCCGCTATTGCATGGTGGCCTGCCCCTATGGTGTCCCTGCGTTCCGATACGATTCAGCCCTGGAGCCGAAGATCGTCAAGTGCACGTTCTGCCATGACCGGGTGAAACAGGGAGAGCTACCCGGCTGCGCGGAAGCATGCCCCAGCGGCGCGTTACTCTTCGGCAAAAGAAGCGATCTGCTGTTCGTGGCCCAGGAGCGGATTCGTCGGAATCCGAAGGATTACATACATCATGTTTTCGGCGAAAACGAAGCGGGAGGTTCCGCGTGGATGTATCTCTCCTCCGTACCCTTCGAGGAGCTGGGGTTTCCGGTGAATCTGCCGAAAAAACCGATGATAGAATATACAAAGGGGTACCTCGCCTCCGTTCCGCTGGTACTGACCATATGGCCCGCGCTCTTCGGTATGTTTTACGCCGCCGTGCGATATCGCCAACCCGCCGAGCCGGAGCCCCCCATCGAGCCAACACAGGCGCCATATAAGGCTCAGGGAGTTTCCTTCTATTCGTGGTTCATGGAGAAGCTTTTCATGGGCATGAGCTTTAGGGATTACGCCATCTCATTGGCCACTCCGATGAACGCCATCTTCGCCGCCATTCTGGCGCCAGGCCTATGGCTTCTTGGCTCCAGATTTCTGCATGGCCTGGCTGCGGTCACCCACGCTTCCGATACCGACCCATGGGGTCTGCTGATCGGCTGGGGCCTGTTTGTGGGGGTGCCTTTCTCCGCCACGGGGTTCGTCATCACCACGGCCTACTACATTTTCGGATACAAAGCGCTGAAGCCATACGTGCGGATCAGTGTCTTGGCGGGGCTTTTGGGATACCTGTTCGCGGTGATATACCTGATGATAGATCTGGGAAGGCCATGGCGCATCTATTACCCCATGTTCGTCTCATTCGGTCCGGCGTCGGTGCTGTTTCTGGTGGCGTGGCATGTGGCGCTATACACCACCGTGCAGGCGCTGGAGTTCTCCCCCACGTTTTTTGAGTGGATCATGAGCCGAAGGGTGAAACGGTGGGCCATGAGGATCACCGTGGCGATGACCATATTCGGGATCATTCTCTCCACATTGCACCAGTCTGCCCTGGGCGCCATGTTCCTGCTCACTCCGGGCAAGCTGCATCCGCTGTGGTACTCCACATACCTGCCGGTCTTCTTCCTCGCCTCCAGCGTATACGCCGCCGCGGCTTTCGTGATAATCATCATCGCCATGACGGCCAGGCTGCTGAAGGATAGATGTGGCGCGGAGTTTCTGGAGAACCTGGACCCGATCACCCTGACCCTGGGGAACGGCGCCGCAATCGGACTGTATGTATATGTAGCGCTGAAGGTGATCGGCGTGGCCCATGACGACTTGTGGAGCCTGCTCTCCACCACCTACGGAACGCTGTTCCTCACGGAGGTGGGGGCATTCGCCCTGCTGCCAGCGGTGATGCTCACATTGGCGGTGCGCTTCAAAAGCCCCGGCGCCGTGCGTTGGTCGGCTCTTATCGCCCTGATGGGAGTAGCCATGAACCGGTTGAACATTTGCGTGGTGGCATTCAACTGGGAGATCCCCGGCCACCTGGCGGCGGTGATCCCCCCGATGACGGAGGTGGGGGTGGCGCTGATGGTGACGGTGATCCACATACTGGTCTTCGCATGGATAGTCAACCGGATGCCGGTGGCCATACAGGAGGAAAGGTCGCCTGCCGGAGCGGCGCGGTGAGGCGCTTGGCTGGCGCTAAGTCATGACATGAAAAAGAGAATCACTCTGCTGGTGGTGGCAAGTGTGCTGGTGACTCTGGCCGGCATGGGGCTGGTGAGCCACTTCGCGGTTAGGCAGAGCATAGAAGCTTCGTTGCAGGGAAGGCTCGCTCTGGCTCAGGTGATCGGCGGCAATATTGATTACGCATTACGAAAAGACATCGCCATGCTGGAGGGGATAGCCGCCAGCGACTTTATAGGCCCAAGCGTCCAGACGCAAGGCGTCCAGGCGCAAGGCCCCCAGGCGCAAGGCGTCCAGGCGCAAGGCCCCCAGGCGAAAAATGGGCTGGCCATGCTGGAGGGGATTCACCGCCTTTCAATTTTCTCCGGCGGTGTGATGGTAGCCGGACTGGATGGGCGTATGGTGGCCGAATACCCGCCCGGAGCCTCCAAGGGAGTGGATCTGGCCGCCATCCCAGGCGCCGAGAGCGCATTCCAGGGGGAAGGATCTTTCATATCCAACCTTCATTCCGTGGGCGGCGATGGAGATAAAAGCGTGTTTGCCATTGTCCCGCTGCTCGGCAAGGATGGCGCCCCCGTGGGGGTGGCCGCTGGCAGAATGGACCCGGCCCTGGGATTATTCGCCGGAGCCTTGAAGCCATCGCCGGGCCCTGCGGGAGCAAGGATAGAGATCATTGAGAAATCGGGGGTGATCATATATTCCAGCCAGTCGGAGAGGGTGCTGGCTCATGGCGACCATAATCGCTATATAGCCACACTGATCGCCACCGGCAAGCCTGCGGTGGAGCGGTGCCACAACTGCCACGCCCAC
>JAOUNV010000043.1 GCA_029880775.1 Nitrospinota bacterium
CGGAAATAATCAGCGTTATCCCGGTGACATACGGGGGAAGGGAGGCGTAGTTTTCGCCGGAAGGTGGATATAGCGCTCCCGTAGCGGGATCATATGTGTAGCCTTTCGGGAAGCTGAGGCCTACATCCGCCTGGGTAGCGCCATCCGCTCCCGGCTGGCCGGAGCCCCCGCTGCAGCCGCTCAAAAGCGCTGGAGTGGTGAATAAGACCGCCAACAATGGAATCAGCAAGACTTTGCTATTATTAAACACGCGGCCAGTAAACATGACTCCAACCCTCCCGTTCGCACCGCAACAGATATCTGGCGCGATGGCTCAATTAAACCACCTCCAGCCTACATCTTACTGCTAATGAAATCACTATTCAAGCGAGCTTTTGATGTAATAGTTTGGGCACACCCCTCCCAGACTCACTACCGCTTTTGGACTTCAGATCAAAATTGCTTTATACTCTGCCGTATGCGCCATATTCTGTTGTTTATGCTAGCTTTCCCATTGTTTGCCCACGCAGGGCATGCGGAGGTCGTTTCTGTGCCGGTGGACATCACGGTGCAGGTGAAAGAGCAGAACATGTACAAGGCCCGCAAGGAGGCTGTGGATCGCGCATTTCGTGTGGCGGTATATCGCGCCACCATGGGGATCATGCCCTCCACCGGAGAAGGCTTCAATGAGACCGAGATCAACAACACTGTGGTGGCCAAGGCGCCCAATTTCGTGGCCAGCTACAAATTCCTGAACGAGTCGATCGACTATTTTAAGCAGACTTTGACGGTCAACATGGAGGTGACCGTATACCTGGACAGCATATGGGCGAATCTGAAGGATATGGGCGCCAGGACGATCAAACGGAAAGGGAAAAAACTGGTGGCGCTGATCCATGAGGAGAGCCTGAGCTTTCTCCCGAAAAGCGATTTTCTGCTGTTGCCTTCCCTCTCCGAGGAGGTTATTGCCACCGCCTTTCGTAAAAACGGATTTACCGTGGACGACAGGAAGCAGATTCACCAGGCCGGGCTGGGGCAGCTGGCTCTGCGGGCTGTGGAAGGGGACCTGGAAGCCGCCGGTCAACTAGGGGCGGCCTTGAACGCCGATCTGGTCATTGCAGGCAAAACCACGGTGAAGATATCCCCCACCGCTCAGGGGGAAAAAGCCATGGCTGTCATAAGAGCCGCCCTTTGCACAGCGCCAGACGGGGCCGCGCTGGCCGTCAGGCAGGAGTTCAGCGAGATGGAGGCCGACGACGGCTCCAGAGGATCGCTGTTGGCGATAGAAACAGTGGCCAAGTATCTGTCCCGGGAGTTTCTGGCTGTGGCTGGCGTGGAGGATCGTTAATAACCATGGAGGAATTTTTCCGCAAACCATGGGTCAAGGTTCTTGTGGCGGTATTGGCCCTGGTGCTGGCCATGGCTTTGGTATACGCCGCCCGTGCCGCCCTGGCGCCTTTTGTCATCGCCTTTGGCCTGGCCTACCTTTTTGATCCGTTGATCGATAAAATGGAAACTTACAGGATCGGGCGGACTTTTTCCATCCTCTCCCTTTTTTCCCTCATGACATTGGCGGCGCTGGCCATGACCGCGTTTCTGACCCCTCTGGTGGCGGGGCAGGTGGAGGCTGTCGCCAAAAAAACACCGATGTATATAGAGAGGTTGGAGAAAGCGTTGGCGCCGGTGATGGAGAACCTGGCGCCGGAGGGTGGCCCCAATCTGGGCGAGAAAATGAAGGAAAACCTGCAAGGCGCAGGGAATCTGGCGCTGGTGGCGATGGATACTGTGGGCAAGGGGATATGGTCCGGCATAACAGGCGCCATGGGTATTGTTGTGGCGGTGTTCAACCTGGCCATCATACCGGTGGCCGCCTTCTACCTGTTACGCGATTTCGATCATATAATCGCCTGGGGGGCGCAGCGGGTACCTCCCCGTCTCCGGGAGAGGGTGTTTGGTCTGGCGAAAAGGCTGGATCAGGTGATGGCCGGGTTTGTGCGGGGTCAGCTTTTCGTGGCGTTGATCATGTCCGCTGTGCTGTCTATAGGATTACTTATCATCGGCGTCCCCATGGGCTTTTTCCTGGGGGCTCTGGCCGGGATGGCGAATATAGTGCCATTCATGCCGGCGGTGGTGGGATACCTCCCCGCCATGGCGCTGGTCTATGCCGATGGGGGAGGGATTGGCCTGTATGTGGCGGTGTCGGCCCTCTTCGCCATTTCTCAGGCGTTGGAAGGATTGGTTATTACTCCCAAGATCCAGGGGGAAGCCACGGGGCTGCATCCGGTGGCCATAATGGCGGCGATGCTGGTCGGTGGCGTATTTTTCGGGTTTATAGGTGTGCTGCTGGCGGCGCCCGCTGCGGCGATGCTTAAGGTTCTTTTGGAGGAAGCGGACGAAAACTACATGGCCTCCCGGTTCTACACTGAGGGGCGACCAAACGGCGCGCCAGACGATAAGCCGGATGGATCGCCGACAAGTCGGACAGCCGACAAGTCGGACAGCCGACAAGGCAGCAAGCGATACAAGTAATAATGGTTAGTTCGGCGCCACGAGCGTCATGGTTCCCCCGCCGGAGTCTATCTCGAACACAAACAGAGACAGGAAGTTCATCCCCATCAGGGCGCTGACCGGACCTCGCCCCTCAAAATCCATCACCACCGCCTGTACACCGAAAGCTTCCGCCCCCCCGACCTTTACGTTTTTTAACAGAACCACAGGGACCTGTACACGTCCGGAGCTGGTGGTCACCCAGGTCTTTCTGCTTTTAGCCGTGTCATAGCCCAGCGCCCTGGCCAGCTTTGTGGTGATCGCCACCATGTCGGACCCTGTGTCCATGATGGCCATGCGCGAGGCCCTGCCGTTGAAAATGGCCTGAGCCTCTATCCGGCGACCAGAGGGTGTAAATCCGATAGTGGCTTTACCCTTGGCGAATCCCTTAGGTTCATGTTCCACATGTTCCTGCCTTATGTTCACAACTTTCATTTCCACAGCGGAGGAGCGATAGCCTTCCGGAATGGCGGCCAGCGAATTGGACGCGCGGACCGATCCATCGGGCCCGGTCCACCGATACACCGTGCTTTGTCCCGATGCGGACGCGGCGATCAGGGTCGCCAAAATCCAGGTTCTCATTATCAGTCCGCCACCACGAAGGCTGTATTGAACCCCTGGTTCATGGCGTCTGTCAGGGCGAGGTTGGCTTGGTCCATGTCGTTAAAGGGCCCCACCTGCACTCGGTGAAGGGTCTGTCCCCCGTTGGCCTGGGTGGGTTGGAAACGGATGTTCGCTCGGGGAAATCCGAGCCGGTCCCGCACCCTTTCCGCGTTGTCCATGATGGCAAATGCCCCCACCTGGACCCAGAACACCCCGTGGTAAAAATCAGGCGGCGGGCTCACCGCCACCGGAGGCTCCCCTGCGGCCCCCGGCTTTCCCTCCGCCAGCGCGGTGATGGTCACCATGGTGGTTCCCTCTTCCACTGCACCCAGCTTTGCCGCGGCGGCCATGGAAAGGTCTATGATCCTGTTATGGGCAAAAGGGCCTCGGTCGTTTATCCTCACCACCAGCGACCTCCCGTCGTCGATCCTTCTCACCTCCACAATCGTGCCGAGGGGGAGGGTCTTGTGGGCGGCGGTCATGGCGTGCATATTGTATATCTCTCCGCTGGCCGTTTTGCGCCCGTGGAAGTCGCGACCGTACCATGAAGCCACGCCTGTTTGTATAAAGCCGGCCGAATCGGTGAGCGGATAATAGGTGACCCCCCGGATGGTGTATGGCTTCCCCCCCCGCCGCAACGCGCCAGACCCAGGCCCGCCGGAGCCGGACGCTCTGGAAACGCGCTCCGGATGTTTGGTGATCTTGTGGGCCGGAGCGCAGGCCAACACCGCCAAAGCCAGCAATCCAGCCGAAGCAAAAGCGGCGATTTTTTGAAATCTGGTTGTCATCGGTTTATAATCCATCAAAAGCCATGCAAGACACTAAAAGTTCAAAACGGATATGTTTCCCGGCGCCATCACAGGGGCAGCGCCGAAGCAGGATCGTCTTTCGGGTAACACCGGCGGATATCTCTTTCATCGTTATGATCCTTGAATCTTATGATTATATCGCGATTCCGCGTACCATCGATCCAGTGAATGGAATAATGGAGGCGTTGGTCTCCCCCGACTTTCACGGCGAGGCGATGAGCCTGATCACCGCCCTGGCCCAGGAATCCCCCGGGCTGACCATTATTGCTGGGTGACCTCGGAGCTATCTGTTTCAAGGGTCATGGTAACTTCTCCCGCGGCTCCGGCTTTCGATCCGATCGGGTTTTTGGTGACTGTGAACCGCACAGCGGCCCCCACGCCCACGGCTTCCCATTCGGCGTTGGTCAGATGGGTTAGGTGAAAGAAGAAGCTGGCGCCATCGGTTCTTTTTATAAAGCCGAACCCACGGTCTGGAATAAGGGCCTCCACCTGCCCGTCGAAGTAGGCGTTATCCTCGTGGCTCTCCTCCTTATCCATCTGACCATTGATCCCCGCGCTGGTGTATTCGCGCATCTGCTCTTCTTTTTGCTCGGCGAATTTGGCGCGGCACACCTCGCAAAAATATGGCTGACCGTTGCGCAGCCGCATAGTGGTGGTGGTGAGCCTGCCCCCCTCGTGCAGTGGTGATCGGCACTCTACATCCATCTCCACCGGCGACCAGGCGATCTTCTCTATCATGTCGTTGAGCCAGATGATGTGGTAGTCCTTAAGCTTTTTGACATCCTGCCGATCCGAATACATCTTTGCGCACGACTGCCGGATGGAGATCACGGCGATCCGTTTGCCTAGTTGCCGTGTCTTCTGGAAGAGGGGGAAATAGTCCTTGTCCCCCACCACCGCCGCCGCGATGTCATAGCCATCGGCCACGGCGGCGTAATACAGCATGCTGGCGGCAAGGGCGATGTCCACACATTTTTCCCTGGGGGAGAACGGGTCGTCCGCCTCCCTGTCGTCGTGTAGGATGCGTCGCTCCGCATAGTCTATGGGGAAGGCCTCCACTTCATAGTGGTAGTCCTCCCGCAGCATGGTGAAAAAATCTTTTCTTTTCCTCGCCCTGTCCTCGTCCACCAGGTTGTAATTTATCGGGTACGAGCCGAAAAGATATGTGCGGACCAGGTCCAGCTCCCCCAGCCCGTTTTGCTCGCAAAGCTCTTTTGCGATGGCCTTGGGCAAGGCGCCATAGTCGATATGAAAACCGGGTTGGTTTGATTCTTTTGCCAGATGTCTAAGATTTGAATAAAGCCAGGTGCCATCTATAAAGACCATTAATTTGGCCACAAATACTCCTATTGAGAAAAATTTTATCGTATTGCAGGCCCCCGAGCCCGAAATTTTCATTAAATAATCTTAGAAATTTAGCACAAACCAGGTTAGCAGTCAATCTCCGCTATTGTGGCTGATTAAAAATCGACGAGGATCTATCCCGTATTGTTTTATCTTTTCCTGCAGGTTTTTACGAGCAAGCCCTATGGCCCCCGCCGTTCTGGAAATGTTGCCGCCGTGGCGGCTTAAGGCCCTCTCCAGAAATCCTTTTTCCCATGCTCCCCTGGCCACCCGTAACGAGAGAGCCTCACCTTCCTCCCACAAGGTGGCGGGCACAGCCACCCCGGTCGGATGCATTCCCTCCGGCAGGTCGGCCATCATGATAGACTTGTCGGCGCAGATCACCACCGCCCTCTCCATCACGTTTTCCAGCTCCCGGATATTGCCGGGCCACGGATGGGCCGCCATCACCGCCAGCGCCTCGTCGGAGATCGACACGATATCCTTGGACATCTCCTCCCGATACTTTTTCAGAAAATGATACGCCAGCGCGGGGATATCCTCCGGCCGGTTCCGAAGCGGCGGCACCGTCAACGTTATAACGTTGAGACGGTAGAAAAGGTCATCTCGGAAATTGCCGCGGCTCACCTCATCGGCCAGGTCCTTATTGGTGGCGGAGACGATCCTGGTGTTCGTGCTGATAGTTTTCGTCCCGCCCACTCTGGTGAATTCCAGCTCCTGCAACACCCTTAACAGCTTCACCTGGGTGGAGGGGGATATCTCCCCGATCTCATCTAAAAACAGGGTCCCCATGTCCGCCAGCTCGAAACGGCCCTTGCGCGTGGCCATGGCCCCGGTGAAGGAGCCCTTTTCGTGACCGAACAGCTCCGACTCCAGCAACGTCTCCGGCAACGCCGCGCAGGATACCGTGACAAACGGTTGATCCGCCCGGGGGCTTTTGTTGTGGATGGCCCTGGCCAATAGTTCTTTGCCCACTCCGCTCTCCCCCTGGATCAGCACCGTGGAGTTGGTGGGGCCACGCTTTCGGCCAGTCTCAATGTCTTTTTCAGCTCGTAGGATTTGCCCACCATGAACTGGCCTTCGGTGAAGCGGCTCAGCTCCTCGCGCAGCATCACGTTCTCGTGGCGGATACCCTGCACCTCGAAAATCTTTTTGATGAGCAACACCACCTCCTCCGGCTCGAAGGGGCGCAGAAGGTATGAGTAGGCGCCTTTTTTTATAGCCTCGATGGCGGTGGGGATGGAGCCGAAAGCGGTGACGATCACCACATCAGTGTCGGGCCACTGGCGCTTCACCTCGGCCAAAAGCTCCAGCCCGTTCATCTCCGGCATCATCAGGTCCGCCAGCACCAGGTCGAAGGATCCTTCCTCCAGCATTTTCAGGGCGGCGCGGGCGCGGTCTGCGGTCTGGTGCTCCCATCCGTTGCGCTCTATGAGCACAGAGAGAAGCTCGCGGTTCTCCAGGCTGTCATCCACCACCAGGATTCTTTTTTCACTCATGGTGTGTATTGTGACTTATTGGCGGGAAAATGTCACTTTGGAGAGGGAGGGGTGGGGTTTGGTGATTGAGCCCGGCTCGACCAAGTGATAAAATTGGGTCGTGGGTGTTCGAAAAGCGGCGATTACTTCCAAATACAATGCGGAGTGAAAAATGCTAATTAAACAAAAGAGCTTGTTTCATCTCACTTTCGTAACCTTCCTCTCCTTGGCGCTCGCCAATTGTAGCTCCGGGTCGAGTGTGGAAGACACGCCAACAAGAACCTGCTCCGAAATAATGGATATTGCGATCCATGAACACACCCTGGACGGCTATCCGGACCTGTGCGCCAGACCAGAACATGTTACCGTAGTGGAGCTGGAGCATGACGCCGCGGACTATAATAAAGAGGATTCCGGCTCAACCGGCGTGGACGTGATCCCATACAAGATAGAGACCGCCGGGAGCTATCCTTTCCAGTTCGATGACGAGGAAAACAGCCCCCTCTACGCCGTGATGAAAGACTCCGCCGGTAACCAGGTGTTCCGGATAGACGCCAACAGCGGCCTGATCGACGTTGATCTGGAGGCTGGCAATTACAATCTTTTCCTTTATAACCAGGGATCGGAAACGGTTCCCATTTTCATTCATGCCATCGTCGATGGCCAAATCACGGACTCTGTCCGGACGGATTCCCAGAACATCGGCGGATTAGCTTTTTCTGTAAACGATATCATCAGGGTGACAATTGAACGAAATTGCCCAAAATGCGATCTGACCAAGGCGTTCCTCCCCTTCGCGTGGTTGTACGCGGTCAACTTGTATAACGCGAACTTGTCCGGCGCGAACCTGTTTCGTGCGAACCTGTGGGATGCTGTCTTGAGCAAAGCGAACCTGACCGGCGCGAACCTGTCTCATGCCGCCCTGTGGGGCACTGTCTTGACCGAAGCGAACCTGACCGACGTGAACTTGACCGGCGCGGATCTGACTGACGCAAACCTGAGCGGGGCTACATGGACTGACGGGAGGAAATGCGCGGAAGGTTCTATCGGAAAATGTAAATAAGAGCAAATTTGCCGGGCGCCGGTTCTAATCTTTGTCTGCCAGCGTCTCGTCCAGCCAGTCCAGAATTCTCCGATTCTGTTCCGCGATAGCCCCCATCTGGCAATGCCCGGCGGCCATCATCGTGCCGTCAAAGGTCATGAGTGTCTTTGGGGAGGCAAGTTGATCGTAAAGTTTTCTCTGGGCCTCGGGCGGGAGGAGATGATCCTCCATGCTCATGACAACCAGGGTGGGGCATTTGATTTTATCGGCCACTCCCCGCAGGTTGTACTTTTTCCATAGCGTCATAAACTCCAGCGGCGAGCCTGCGCCGAAAGCGAACATACCGTTGTTCATTAGCCAGCGAAAACCGATATCCTGTTCCATTTTTTTTCGAAGGAATGCGTTGGTTTCATCCGGATGTTTCTCCATCTGGGCCCATTGCTCCTCGCTTTTCTCGTGGCCGCCATACACGTCGTAAACACCCGGATTGACCACCAGCGCCGCCAGCCGATGCTCGAAAGCCGCCGCGCGGGGCGCCAAGTACCCGCCCATGCTGACCCCAAGCAAGGCGATCCGCGCCGGGTCCACATCGTCTCTGGCTAGGACATAATCAACCACCGGCGTAACCACCCTTTCCCAGTCATGGCGGAAATGCAACTTGCGGTCCAACAGCGCCATCCCCTGGCCGGGGCCTTCGAAAATAAGGACGTTGTAGCCGCGTTTTAGAGCGAAAAAGCCGGTGGAGAAATACATCTCCTCTCCGGTTCCGTCGAATCCTGTCTGGAGAAGCAACGTCTTGCGGGGCTTGTCCTCATTATCCGGTGTGAATAGATATCCGGGCAGAGTCGTATTCTCATACGGAATCGGGACGAATTCGACCGGCATTTTCATAAACCTGACAGCGCGGCGGAAAGTCTCTCGGCTTTTGCGCCCCGCCTCGAAGATACGCGGATCGTTTTTATTTCCGTGAAGAAAGAAATGCGCGTTACGGTAATAGTTGCTGGCGCGGAAGAGAGCCTCCGCGGCGGAGACACTGTGGCCTTTGGCCAGGCTTTCGTCGGCGGCCCGATGTACCCGGCTGGCCAGATCGTTCCAATGGGTGTACCAGGACTCTCCGTCCCCTTCCTTGATTTTTGCCGCTGTCTGGAGGCACT
>JAOUNV010000308.1 GCA_029880775.1 Nitrospinota bacterium
GAACCCGGCCTTTGATTGCCATGTTATCGCCTTGCCGGCAAAGGTGGCGGCGCTCATGAGCGCCGAATACATCGCCAGAAAACTGCCTGCGGGGCTTTCCGGAAGCATAATGATACCCGGCGGCTGCAAAGGGCCTTTGGGTCTTATCAGAAAAGCGGCAAGCCTAAAGGTTCAGGCCGGGCCGGTGGACCTTCTGGATCTTCCCGCCCATTTCGGCGGCAGGCTCTCTTCCCCCGGTTATGCTCCCCCCAGGCTGCGGATCCTGGCGGAGATCGTCGACGCACCTGCCCTATCCATGCGCCAGATTATAAAACGGGCGGAGTATTACGCCGTGCAGGGGGCGGATATCATCGACATCGGCTGCATGAACCAGACCTCGTTTCCACATCTGGCGGATGCCGTGCGGGAATTAAAGGCGCGGGGATACCGGGTCAGCGTGGACACTGCAGATCCTGCGGAGCTTGCCGTGGCCGGCGAAGCCGGGGCGGAGATGTTCCTTTCGGTCAACTCCGCCAACCTGGATGTGGCCTCCCGGTTGCCGGGGAAAGTTGTCCTGATCCCGGATCCTGGCAGGGGGATGGGAAGCTTTTTCCGGAATGCGGAAAAATTATCCGGCATGGGGGTGGACCTGGTACTGGACCCGATCCTGGACCCTTTGATGATGGGCGCGGCAAAGTCTTTGGCCAGGTATGTGGAGGTGGCGCGGAAGTTTCCCAAGGCGCAGGTGATGATGGGCGCAGGCAACCTTACGGAGCTTGCTGAGGCGGACAACCTGGGGTTGAATGCCATGATCGCGGGGCTGTGCGCGGAGTTGGGCGTGGAGTTTGTTCTTACCACCGAGGCAGCTCCCTGGAACGCAGGGGCAGTGGCCCAGCTGGCCCTGGCCCGGAACATCATGGAATACGCCGGAGCGCGCAACATTCTTCCCAGGGGGTTCGACCACCGGCTTGTGGCGCTGCGGGACGGCAAGGCAAAAGGCTTTTCCCCGCGCCAGGTGGCAGCCATCAGGAAGGGCGTGGCGGACCGCAACTACAGGATCTTCGTGTCCGGAGGTAAGATACACATCTTCAACAAGGATATATATTTCAAGGCCTCCGGCGTGGATGGTATCATGGAGAAGCTTGATATGAAGGATCCGGCCCATGCGTTTTACCTGGGAATGGAGCTTATGAAGGCCCAGACTGCCCTTGAGCTTGGCAAAAACTATGTCCAGGACAACCCTTTATCATGGGGTTATATGTCGAAAAAACGACGGACAGATTGAAGGGATAATATATGATAATAGAATCCATAGTCTCTACGGTCTCCAAGGATGGAACCGTCAACTTCGCCCCCATGGGGGCCCGTATGCTGGAGGGAAACCGGTTGGCGATTATCGTCTTTCATTCCACGCATACATGCCAAAACCTTTCCGATAACAAAGCATGCGTCATCAATCTTCTATACAACCCTAAACTCTTTGTCCTTACCACGCTGACCGATCATGTCCCGCCTCACAAGCTTTCGGAAAGCTCGAAGGGCGGAATAATGGACGAGGCTGACGAGGCCTTGGAGTTTGCCGTTGACCGGGTGGAAGAGATGGAGGGCAAGTCGAGGTTCGAGGGGCATATAACCAGCCGGATCAGGATCAAGGAGCCAAGCGCCGGATACTGCCGGGCTGGCGCCGCCGTCATCGAAGCGCTGATCGCCATCACACGGAAAGGCGTCCTGCCTGACGCGGAAATCGAGGAAATGATCAACCGGGGCCATGCCATCGTTTCCAAGACCGGCTCGGAAACGGACATGGAGGCCATGAGAATCATCGAGGACCATTGGACCAAAAGTGGATGACTCCGGAGTAACCGTCAGAGCCGGCGCCAGACTCCACCTGGGGCTGGTGAAGACTGGGGATGGCCCCGATTTCGTCTCCGCCGGTTTAAGCCTTGCCTCCCCGGTTTTGAAGGTCAACGTCTCATGGCGGGAAACCGGCGCCAAAAGCGGGCCTGCGATGGCCATAAAGGCCGCTGAGGCTGCGCTCAAGAATTTCGGCGTAAAGGATAAAGTTTCCATCCGTATCATCGAGGATCTTCCCCGCCATTTTGGTCTCGGCTCCGGAACCAGGCTCGCCCTCTCTTCCGCAGCTGCCGCGATAAAGCTCGCCGGCAAAAGGATGGAAGTCCTTAAGGTGGCCAAATTAACTGGCCGGGGCAAACGCAGCGCCATGGGGTCAGTCCTTTTCGCCAAAGGAGGCGTGGCGGCGGACATGGAAGGGCAGATAGTCCGTACGGCGGCGCCGATGGGTTGGAGGGTGGCGCTGATCACTCCCCTGCCCCACGCCGGCGACCGGGGCGGAGCCAATGGTTTTCAGGAGGAGATGGCGCTTGCCAACGTGGCCTCCATAAAAGGCAAGGCCAGGGAGGACGCGGCCGACGCGGCTGTAGCCTGCATTGTTGGAGGGGCTTCCATGGGGGATTTCAGCCTATTCAGCGAGGGTGTCTCCACCTTGCAAAGAATAGCCGCTAGAAAGTATGGTCCTCTCCAGGGTGGTCCCGCGTCCACGGTAAACGGCCGGGCCATTTTGCGAAAGCTCGTCCGGGAAGGATGGGCTGCATGCGGACAGAGCAGCTGGGGCCCCCTGATATTCGCCGTGGCGCCTTCAATCAAAGACGCAGGCTCGCTTCAAGAATCGGCATGCTCCTGGAAAGAAGTTTCCGATGTGAACATAGTGAGGATATCAAACAGCGGCAGGCTTTTTTTGTAGCTTTTCCATGGGCCTGCCTTTGGCTCCGCCTTGTAGCGGCGCTGTCGACAATGTTCGCTTCACTCCATCTTGTTTTTTCCCCGGCAGGCCGCCAGGGGTTGCGTGTCACGACCGGTCGTGCTATGATTGCGCTCATGGATAAACGTACTGGAACCAAGGAGGCTATCCTGGAAAAGGCGCTGGACATGACCAGCGAACTGGGCCTGGAAGGCCTGTCCCTGGGCGGGTTGGCAAAAAGGGTGGGCATGAGCAAAAGCGGCCTGTTCGCCCATTTCGGCTCTAAGGAAGATCTGCAGACCGAAACGCTGGACGCTGCGGCGGAGCGGTTCGTGGAAATGGTGGTGCAAAAGGCCATCAAAAAACCCCGCGGTCTTCCAAGGATGGAGGAGCTTTTCCGGCTATGGCTGGAGTGGTCCTCCAGCGAGCACAGCGCCGGATGCCCTTTCGTGGCGGCTTCCACGGAGTTTGACGACCGGCCCGGGCCTGTGCGTGCCAAGCTTGTGGAGCATTTCGAGCGCGGCACCGAGACCATCACCAAAGCCGCCGTGATTTGCGTGGAGGAAGGCCATTTCCGGGAAGATCTGGATTGCAGGCAGTTTGCGTTCGAGTTCTGGGCCATAGTCCTTTCCCATCATCAGTTTTCCCGGCTGATGCGGCAGAAGGACGCCAGGAAACGGGCCAAGATCGCGTTTTCCCGGCTTGTCCGGGATTCCAGTCAGATGTAATCAACCAAGGTATGGAGTTATGGATAAGGCCCGCTTTACCCATAGCACGACCGTTCGTGTTACTTACGGGCGATTGCGGATCAAGGGCTTTTATAAAGGAGATGAATATGTGGAAGTTT
>JAOUNV010000310.1 GCA_029880775.1 Nitrospinota bacterium
GGAGAAGAACCCCTCCGCCAGAAGCAGGATGGCAATAGCCGCGATCACGTAGGTGGGATCCATCATTTCTCTTTCCCCTCCCGTGAGTCTGGCTCCAGCCGGTCCACCCGCAGCTCTATGATCCGATGTTTTTTCACCTTTTCGACGGTAAATTTGAATCCGTGAGACTTCACCGACTCCCCCCACCGTGGAGGATAACCGAACAGGTGGAAGACGTATCCTCCGATGGTCTCCAGCTCCTCATGTTCCGGTCCGCCACCGAAGTATTCCCGGAAATCCTCCAGCTCACACCCTGCGGCCACTTTGTATGTTCCCGCGCTCAGCCGTATGATACGTTCTTTCTCACGTCCGGAGCGAGCTTCCCCCACCAGGCTTTCCAGCGCGTCCTCCATGGTCACCAGCCCCTGGGCGCCGCCGTATTCGTCGAACACTACGGCAATATGGGTTTTCCGTTTCTGGAACTCGCGCAACAGCTCCCGGATGATCATGGTTTCCGGAACGATGAAAGGTTTTCTGATCAGGGTTCTGAGGGAGACGCCCTCGGGAGGCGGGTAGCTTAATTTTAAAAAGTCTTTTTTATAAAGAGTGCCGACTATGTTGTCTATCTGCTTTTCATACACCGGCGCCCTGGCGAAGTAGGACTGGCCCATAGCCTCCCAGGCTTCTTTGAGGGGAGTGTCCACCTCCAGGGCCATAATGTCTGTCCTGGGAGTCATGATTTCAGAGACGGTCAGGTCCCCCAACTCGAAAACATTTTGCACCATTTCCTTTTCCGACTCGTTGATGACCCCTTCGTCGGCGCTCTCCTCCATCAAGGTTTTCAGCTCCTCCTCGCTCAAGGTGGAATGATCCCTGGCTTCCGGCAGCGCCGCCAGGCGGAACAACAGCCCGGAGATGAACGTCACCACCACCTGCAAAGGAGTGGTGAACCACATGAAAGCGGAGAGGGGATAGGCCGCCAATAAAGCCCAGCGCAAGCTGTGGGCATGGGCAAAGGCCTTTGGGATGATCTCGCCGAACACCAGAAGAGCCATGGCGCCCGCGCCCAGAAACAGGGCGACACCCAAGCTCCCAAAAAGCTCCAACGCCAGAACCGTGATGATGGCGGAGATGGCCACGTTGATCAGCTCGTTGCCGATGTAGATGGTGACCAGAAGCTTGTCCTGATCCTCCATCAGGGCGGCCACCCTGGCCCCGGTCCTGCCGCCATCCCGCCGCAGCTGGGCCACTTTGGCCGCTCCCAGGGAGAAGAGGGCGATATCGCATCCGGCGAAAAACGCGGAGCCGAGCAACAGAATCCCCAGCAGGACTAATCGAAGTATTATCTCAAGTTCCATCTTATCGCAACATTCGCAAAGCGCCAGCCATCGCCGGCAATATCATTGCGTTATGACAGGACCGCTCATTTTCCCCCTTCAGCGGCCGAATAGTCCCGGAGGACCAGTTCATGGACGGGACCAAACTCTTCTAAAGGCCGGTCGAAATCTTTGATCGACCCCACCACCACGATCTTCAGCCCATCCGGCCTCAGCCTTCGGCGAGCCGCCTGGCGCACATCCTCGGCCGTCACGGCCATCACCTTGTCGCGGTATGTCTCCAGGTATCCTTCATACAGCCCGTAATAGTCGAGCGTCATTCTTTGTGTGAGGATTCTCGATGGCCGATCGAATATGAATACGAAAGAGTTGACGATAGAATTTTTCGCCTGAATCAGCTCCTCCGGAGTGACAAGCTCCTCGCGTATCTTTTTGATCTCACCGATCATCAGGCCGATCGCCTCGGCGGTGGTGGAGGCTTTCGTCTCCGTCCCCGCTGTGAACTGCCCTTTTTCATTGTAGCCCGCCATGGAGTATGACCACACCGAATAGGCCAAGCCCCTCTCCGCGCGAACTTTTTGCACCATGCGGGAGGCGAACCCGGCGCCACCCAGGATATTGTCCATCACCCGCACGGCGTGGTAGTCCGGGTCGAACCGGGTCAAGGTCAGATGCCCCATGCGCACGGCCGACTGGGGCAGTCCCTTGTCGGCGACATACACTCCACCCTCGAACTTCTCCTCCACCGGCGTGACTTCAGGATATTCCGGAGTGGAAGCGCGCCATCCGCCGAAGACATTCTCCAGCCGGGCGATCATCTCCTCTTCATCAAAATCACCTGTGACACCCAGAATCACAGATTGCGGCGCAAAGTATCTGGCGTGGAAGCTGACGCAGTCTTCCCTGGTAATTGAGGAGATACTCTCCAGTGTTGGAGTTCGGCCATATGGCGAACCTTCATATACAAGTTTGCCCAGTTCCCTGCTGGCGGCTGATATGGGATTGTCATTTTCCCTGCGGATACCGTCGAGCATTCTGGCTTTGGCCAGATCAAACCGCCCTTGGTCGAACCGGGGATACATCATCACATCCGCGAAATACGCCAGCCCTCTCTCCAGGTCTTTCGTCAACACAGACAGCGAGGCGGAGCCCATATCCTTCCCGATACCAGCCTCCACCGATATGGCGGAAAATTCCAGAGCCTCGTCCAGTTTGTCAGGCGACAGCTTTCTGGTTCCGCCGGAGCGCATGGAAGCGCCGGTGAGCGCCGCCAGCCCGCTCTTGTCCGCAGGCTCCCATATGGCGCCAACCTTTATCATGGCGGTGGCCGTCACCAGGGGAAGCTCCCTGTCTGGTAGCAGATGAACTCTCATGCCATTGGAAAGGGTCACCTGCCTGGTGTCTGGAATATTTGAAGAGATCGGCTTGAATTTCAGATCATCCACCGTGGGCTGGCGCGGCGTTGTGACGCAAGACGTGGTCAGCAGCGCAGCCAGCAGCGTGGTGGGTAGCGATAATCGAAGGTTCATTTCTTCTTTTGAACCAAGGTCGCGACTGTTAGATTGTCGGTGGTGAAATATTTTTTGGCGGCCTTCTGGATATCCTCCGGAGTGATCGCCTTTATCTTTTCCAGGTACTCGGTCAGATATCGCCAATCGCCCGTCATCTGCTGGTAATAGGTCAGCTTGCGGGCCATGCTGTAGTCGGAGACCAGCTCGCGGATCATGTTCGCCTCCATGTTGTTCACCACTTTTTGCAATTCCTTTTCCTCCACCGGCTCGCTCTTCAGCCGTTCCAGCTCCACCCACACCTCCTTTTCCAGATCCTGGGTGGTGCTCGGTGGACGGGGCGTGCCCGCAATGGTGAAAACATGGGGATAGCGCGAGCCGGGCGCGGTGAAGGTGTCGGCGCTCACAGCTACTTTCTTGTTGATCACCAGTTCCTTATTGAACCGGCCGGTCCTGCCACCTGCGAGAATCTGGGAGATGACATCGAAAACATAATCGTCATGATCTGGCATGGTGGGTTTATGAAAGCCCATCATCACCATCGGGTTTGCGTCGAAAGTGATGCTGACTCGTCTTTCCCCCCCCTGATCCGGCTCCAGGCTCATCACTCTGGGCGGCAGGGGCCTGGACGGCAAGCCTGCGAAATATTTTTCCGCCAGGGCTTTAAGCTCGTCTATATCCACGTTCCCCACCAGGGCGGCCACTGCGTTGTTGGGCACATACCAGGTGTTATAGAAGCT
>JAOUNV010000311.1 GCA_029880775.1 Nitrospinota bacterium
ATGTTGGAGGCGGCCACAGCCACACGGGCGATGCGAATATGGCCTTGGCTGACCGCCTGAAAAATGGCAACCCTTTCGGCGCACACGGTGAGACCGTAGGAGGCGTTTTCCACGTTGGCGCCGGTGAAAATAGCGCCACCCTCCGTGGCCACCGCCGCCCCCACACGAAAATTCGAATAGGGAGCGTAGGCCTTTTCCATGGCGTCGACGGCCAATCGGACCAGTTCCTCATCTGTCACCGGGGTCTTTTTCATCAGCAGATTATACACAAATCAAGGGCCGTAATCTGTACAATATCAGAATGGTTGATTTGATGTATGTGCAGGTCTATCTGGAAGAGGGCAAAGTCAACGCCTGGTCGTTGGGAAGGGGGAAGCTGGATCCTCGCCCCGGCCCCTGGACCGATCTGTTCCGCTGGGTTCGCGCCAGGCAATCTGGCGCCAAAGTGATGATCCATATGATAGGTGACGACGATAGCGTGGACGATAATACGCGCATGGCGCTTATGGACAGGGCCAGAGAAGTGGGATTTTCCGTGGTGAGGTTCGAATCTGGCGAGCCGCTGGACCCGGAAGACGCTTTCGGATTGATGCTGCTGCCTTTCACCTGACCGCCGCGGTGGTCCGACATCTGTTCCTGTGGGGTAAACTTTAGACAAATCTCCACCAGTTCTGAGGCGTATCTATTGACCGGAGTGGTTAAACCGCGACGGCGGTCCGCCATCTAGCCCGGAAGCGTGAATTCGAAACGAACCTCCACCAGCGCCGAGCCGTAAAGATCCGCAGGAGTGGTCAAGCGGTCCGGCTTATCCGGCGCCAGGTCCAGCCCTGCGGCGCGCCAGGCCAGCGCCACATACTCAGAGCAGATAAAAGCGTCATCGCTTTCGGCCAGGTCCGCCTTATCGTCGGCCCCCATCTTCTCCCGTATCCATATTTCCGCCAGCCGGGCGAAGTCGTAAGGCTTTCCCAGGTGGTTCAGCGCTGTTTGAGTCGCCTTGTCGGCCGCTGCTCCATCCTCATGCGCCCCGCGCCGCGCTCTTCCCACCGCCATGATGGAGTAGTCTGGCGCCACGGCCGATAGCCTACGGTATACCGTCCCTTGCGAGGTTGCCCCCATTGTCATAAGCAGCCCCTGGTTCCACTGGGCCAGTTCCACATGGGAAAAGGGACAGGAGGTGACACTCATGATGGCCGAGGAGACCGGGCCACTTCCCCGAAAGAAAATCAGGTCGCCATCGTATATCTGGCGGCGGGCTTGGTTGTAGGGCAATATCGTGTTTTCCATGAGCCGGATGATACAGGCCCAGCCCATGGGAGTAATGTCGATTTCAGATGGATTTCCTGATATCGAAAATTTCTATCGATTATCTCGATATTTCTATGGTCCAGATATTGGCGGTCTCTTCTTCCAGGGTGTAGGTACCGCTTCCGCTGGTGACATCTCCGGAAAAGGTGTAGCCGTCAAATTCCTGCTTCGATCCACCGTCATACTCCGCCCAGGTGAAATGCATCCGCAATGTTTTGCCTCCGTTGACGGCTTCCTTATGGGTGTAATCCCCGCCGCCCTTGCGATGCCCCGTGCCGGTGTTGGTGGCGTCCACCTCGAATGTGCCGTCAGATTTGAAATCGATGGTCCCGCTCTCGGTGCCGGAATATTTGGAACTATACGATTTGTAATCCCACAGCCCCTCTATATTGGGGCCAAGCAGATCCCCGCAACCGGTGGCGATGGCCATGGCCATCAGGGCGAAACCGATGGCGGCCTGAGAACCCCGGAGAAAAGCGCCTGCCCTTCCGCGTGTTCCTCCCGGCCCGGTATGGAGAGAAGCCTCCAGGTTTTTGTTCTTCAAATGATATTCCTTGCCAATAATGTCTTTTAATTCTAGCAGAAGAAACAGCAGTATTGTGCAAGTATGCGGTAAAAAGAGGCGAAGCTTTGGCAAACAGAGCCAACACTAGCCCCAGCTGTGTTCTTCTTCCGGTGGCGCGCCGGCCAGGGCAAAGCTGGAACAGGGAGCAAACGCCGCCCCCTTTTTCAACTTGTTGGCGGCCTACCTTGAGATTTCAGTAACATAAGACGGGAAAGCCTTTTCAGGAAGCTTGTATGTGCGGTCCCTCCGGTTACTTCTCCGGCATATATGACCTCGGTGATGTTTTTCCTTTCCCCATTTTTTAATTCATCCCCCAGTTCAATAAGCAAGCGCGCCGCTAAGCATGAGGTTATGCTTAGTGGCTATGGGAAAAAAGAGCGATTAAAGAACGCCACCGTGCGGCTTTGCTTGACGAAGTTGCCGCAGAAGAGCGCCGGGCTGTCCAACAAATGGGCCCCACCTCTGGGAAACAGTCAAAGCCCCTCCCGCTGGCTTTGATTCGGTGGTTTGGCGCCGCGAAAACGCTTTAGCTACAGCGCCGGATGGAATCATTTTATATTTGATTTTACAGACTCAAAAAGATCATCGACATCACTTTGAGATAACCGATCACCGGCGGATTTAAGTTTTACTTTGTAGAGAGACAAGGCCATTCTCTCAATCCCGTCTGGCATGTGCGCTCGCTTGTGGCAGTCGGAACACAGGGCGATTAGGTTTGTGAACTCGCTTTTCTGGCATTCTTCCCAAGGCACGATATGGTGGACTTCAACGTCAGCATGCTGACATGTTGGGACCGCGCATTTATTGCTGGCTTCCAGGAATATGCTCTGCCTGAGATCCTCTGGTACATCCTTGCAATCACTCATAACGCTCAATCCAAAAATATCATGTTGTAATGTGAATCACATCAAATATAGATCCTTTTCGAAAAAGTATACAGCATCCGGCGTCACGCTGCCCAGAGTCCCATGATATTTCTTAACCTCCTCCATGAAAACTAGACCGGTTGGAAGGCCAGGAGCGCTACGTAATGCGCTATTGAAAGCTTTTGGCCGATTTTCTGTTCAACATACGCCCTGACCGCAGGGTTGCCTATCCTCTTTTTTCGATTCAGCTACCTATTCAACTCCCTACTGTTCCTTCGGCAACGCGTAGTATCATCGTCGCCGTTAAGAAGAAAAAAAGTCGCGGCGACGACAAGGCCGGTTCGCTTATTGCCATCAACGAAGGGGTGATTACGAATAATTCCGCAGGCGTATGCGGCGGCTAGGCGATAGACATCGGCTTTTTCATAGGCGAACAGGTGTTGAGACCGGGTCAGCGCTGACTTCAGCCCATCATCGACCTTCCTGACATCGATCACACGAAAACCTTGTAGTTCCACCGTGGATTTGATTAAACTTTCAACAAGCATGAGTACCCTCTCAGATACATAGTCGGATTAATGTCTACTAAGTGTCTGATGAAACTCATGTTATTTGGATATTTGGGTCGATAATACGCACCGGTTTCCGAGAGGAGCCTTATGGCCATTGGAGGGCGTGAAATGGGAGAAAGTTATTTTTCGGCTTTTGGATCTCATTATAACCTTCACTACTTCACTGGAGAAGCAGTGGCGCGCCAAACGATAGCTGAAACCAATGTGGCTGGAACTGATGGTGGAGAATACGTTCGCAAAAAA
>JAOUNV010000312.1 GCA_029880775.1 Nitrospinota bacterium
CTCCAGCACTACATATGTGAGCACAACCATGCGCGGCGACGCCACAGTTTTTGGCGTTAACTTCGCCGATGGCAGGATCAAAGGATATCCCAGGTATGCCCGGCCTGGCGGGGGAGCGGGTGGCAGCATGTTCATCCGCTATGTCCGGGGAGCGGATTATGGCGCCAACTCGTACCAGGATAATGGAGACCAGACCGTCACCGACAACTCCACCGGCCTTACCTGGATGAAGGGTGACAGCCTTTCCATGGGCGCGGGGACGCTGAACTGGCAGGGCGCCTTGGCATGGTGCGAGAACATCGATTTCGCCGGGCGAGCGGACTGGCGCCTGCCCAACACCAAGGAACTGCAGGGGATAGTGGACTATACCAGATCACCCGATACCACCGGATCCGCCGCCATCGATCCCGCCTTCATCGCATCGCAAATAACTGTGGAGAGCGGCGCGGCGGGATATGGCTTTTATTGGACCGGCACCTCACATCTGGATGGACGGAACCCTGGAGACCGCGCAGCATACGTCGCCTTCGGCAAGGCGCTGGGGTTCATGCGCAATCCTGGTGGAGGAGTGGAACTGATGGATGTGCATGGCGCTGGGGCGCAGCGTAGCGACCCTAAAAGTGGCGACCCAGGCCAGTTCCCCCAGGGGCATGGGCCCCAAGGCGACGTGATAAGGATAAACAACCTGGTTCGTTGTGTGGCAGGCGAAATATAAGCAAGAGAGCGAATGGCGCATGAGTGAGCCTGGTCGGGTGGCCAGGTTCACCCGTCATACCTAGACAGTCCGGCGACTCTTTTTTTCCCCCGACTCGATTTCCTTTTTCAACTTCTCATACCCCTTACGGCCCATCATGGCGTAGGCGTATTTTTTGCCAAATTCCACCCCAGGTTGGTCGAAGGCGTCCACTCGGTACAGCCCTCCGGCGAAGGCCGTGGCCACCTCCAGCATATACAAAAGCTGGCCCAGGGAATGAGCGTCCACCTGCGGCAGCCGGATGGTCATGTTTGGCCGCTTGTTCACCGTCAGGGCATACTCTGTCCCATCCTTCTCCACGGCGTAAAGATGGTTCATCGTGGCGCCGCCGAGATACTCCAGCTCCGGTTCGTCACCAAACACAGGAGGGATGGTCAGTTGGGAGTCGATCTTCTCCGTCTCCAGGAAGCAGACCAATTTGTCGTGAGGCCCCTCCACATATAGCTGGACCTGGGAATGCTGATCCGTAGCGCCCAGGGCCTTGATAGGTGTCTGCCCGGCGTATATCGGGTTGCCGTCAAAATCCTGCTTCTTGCCCAGAGACTCCGCCCATAACTGGCGAAACCAATCCGCCACGTCTTTTAGCCGATATGAGTATGGCATCATCACAGTCATCTTCTTACCCTTGGAGGTATCCATCAGATAATGGATGGCGGCGAAGAGGTATGCCGGGTTTTCTTTCAGTGACGCGCTTTTGCAACGCGCGTCCATGGCCGCGGCGCCCTCCAGCATGGCTGTGATATCCAGCCCCGCCGCCGCCGCCGGAAGCATGCACACCGGAGTGAGCGCCGTGAACCTGCCTCCCACTCCGAGGGGGACCTCGAAGGTCTTGAGTCTGTATTTGTCCGCGATGCGGCGCAGGATGCCATTCTTCGGGTCGGTGGTGGCGATAACATGCTTCTTCCACTCCTTGCCCATTCTGGCTTTCAAAAGATCGTACACGATCATGAACTGGCTCATGGTTTCGGCGGTGGCCCCGCTTTTGGAGACTACGTTGAACACTGTGTCCTTGAGGCTCAGCGTTTCCAATAGGGCGGAGAATTCATCCGGGTCTATGTTGTCCGCCACATACAGCCTGGCGCCGGTACGCTTCCTGGCCGACAGGTTGTTGTGCCTTGGGTGGGCCAGGGCGGTCATCATGGCGGTGGTCCCCAGGGCGCTGCCGCCGATCCCCAGCACCACGAAGTTCTGGAAGTTTTTCGCCAGAGCGCCAGCGGCCCTTTTTAGTTTTTTAGCTTCCTCCTTTTTATATGGCAGGTCGTAGAAGGGCTTGTCGCCGGAGGCGCGGAGGCTCGCCAGTTCTTCATGGATCTGTTTTGCCCGCGGCGCCAGCGCGGATATCTCCTCGTCTGTCAGTCCATTGTCCTCCCCCACGGCGGCGGACATCACGTTTGTGTAGTCCAGTATCAAGTCGCTCATATATCCCCCTTGCTTTTAGATACCATAATGACATTATCGGAGGGCTTGAGCAAGCCAGCGAAGAAGAGGTATGGCCCGAAAGAATTATTTGGTTGAGTGAAAAGTGAAATGAGAGAGGCCGCTCTCCACAACTACGAGAAATCCCCATTCCCCGCAATTTTTAATATCGCATGGAGAGCGACCCGTTCCGTCTCTCTTCATGTATAGGATAGAGTCGGGCTATGGGGAAAACAATATACAGTCGGCAGACGGAACCACACTTCTTTGAAATGCATAGTATGTGGTGTCAAGCTGGACAAATGTCCGACACAGGCGGGTAATTTAGAAAAAATTCGCTGTTCTGAGTTGACAATGAAAAATACAATGCTATCATTTAGACAATGGTAATAACGTCTAAGCGTGTTGGCGGCAATGAAAACAGAATTTGACATCAATTTTATCAAAGCGTTATCGGACCCTGTCCGACAGAAGATCGTCATTCTGCTCGGTGAAAAGGGGGAATTGACCAGTGGCCAGGTGGCGGAGGCCTTCCATCCGCTGACTCATGCCACCATTTCTCATCACCTGCAGATACTGAAGGCGAGTGGTGTGTTGGTTTCCCGGAAAGAGGGGAAAACGGCATGGTACGCCATCGACAGCCCGGCGTTGACCAGGGCAATGGAAAAGTTTGTGAACATCATTAAAAGCTGCTGCGCAGGGACAGATTGTTGCGTCCCTGGTGGCGATAAAAAGGAGAAAGAAATTGAGCCAGAAAAATGACAATTTGGGAACAGGCATTACAGAGAAGGTTAAGGTGAGATATGGGGCGATAGCCGAGAGCGCCACTTCTTCGTGCTGCGGATCTTCGGCGACTGGCAGTGGGTTCTCTCCAAAGATCGGCTATTCCCCGGAGGAGCTGAAAACCATTCCCGATAGCGCGGATCTGGGCCTGGGATGCGGCTCACCTCTGGGCCATGACGCCGTAAAGGAAGGGGACACTGTTGTCGATCTAGGCTCTGGCGGTGGTATCGACTGCTTCATCGCCGCCAACAAGGTGGGGCCGAAGGGGAAAGTGATCGGCGTGGACATGACACCCCAGATGCTGAAGCTTGCCCGGGAAAACGCGGTGAAGGGAGGATATGACAATGTGGAGTTCCGCGAAGGGAGCATAGAAAACCTGCCGGTGGATGACTCCTCGGTGGACGTGATCATCTCCAACTGCGTGATCAACCTATCCGAGGATAAGGACAAGGTATTCGCAGAGATGCGCCGAGCGTTAAAGCCTGGGGGCAAGTTCGTGGTTTCCGATATAACCTTGTTAAAGCCGCTGCCAGATTCCATCAGGAATTCGCTGTCCGCCTACATAGGCTGCGTGGCGGGCGCCATGATGAGG
>JAOUNV010000313.1 GCA_029880775.1 Nitrospinota bacterium
GGTAATTTACGATTATAAATAGGTTAAAACGTAGAGGGGGATAGATCCTTGAGCCTTGACACTTGGCGACCAAAGAGCTAATATGTAGCTTGGTGGCATAAAGTGCAATAAAGTGTCAAGGTGGTTAGATGTTCATTGGCAGGCATGACGTGGCTGTGGATCAGAAAGGGAGAATACATCTCCCCGCGAAGATAAGGGACGCTCTTGAAAAATTCGGAGGGCCCATGGTGCTGACCATTTCCGACAGATGCCTGGCTGGGTATCCCAAAAGCCTGTGGCTGGATAAGTATGAAGCCCTGGAGAGGGAGCCTTACACTCCGGAGAAAGGTGACCTGTTGCGCGCCATTACGGAAAACGCTGTGGAGCTGGAGCAGAAAAACGGGAGAATTCTCCTCCCGGCATGGCTCCGCCGTTTCGCCGACATCGAAAAGGATGCGGTGATCGTTGGGCGGATAAAGAAAATCGAGATATGGTCCTCTGGCAGACACGCCAAGGTCGCCGAAGGGTATGAGCCGGAAAAACTTTCCGGCATGTTGCGCAAGCTTGGTTATTAGGCCGAAAGGCCAAGGGAAGGAACGGATGGGCGGAACAGTCGCCGATTTCGGACACATCCCGGTCCTTATGGACGAGGTGCTTTCCTACATTGCCCGGCCACTGACCAGGTCGGTGCTTGACGCAACCCTCGGTGCGGGAGGTCATGCGGAGGCCATCTTGAAGGCTATGGACCAAGTGAGGCTGATCGGAATGGACAAGGACGACGTGGCCATTGCTCTGTCAAAGAGCAGGCTTGCGCCATTTGGGGAGAGAGTCTCGTTTAAGAGAGCCGATTTTTCGCGGATCGGCCAGGTTCTGGATGAATACGACTTTCCCACTGTGGACGCCATCCTCATGGACCTTGGGGTCTCCTCCATGCAGATAGACAATCCCTCTCGCGGTTTCTCCTTCAGCCATCCCGGCCCGCTGGACATGCGGATGGACAAAAGCCAGAAAACCACCGCCAGCGACATCGTCAATTCCGCCGATGAGAAGGAACTGGTGAGGATATTCCGTGAGTACGGCGAAGAGCGCAATGCCCCTAAAGTGGCCAGAGCCATCGTCCGGGAGCGGGCCTTGTCCCCCATTGATTCCACAGACAGGTTGGCCGGGATAGTCTCCAAGGTATCTTCTTCGCCCCCCGGCCGCAGGAGAATCCATCCGGCCACCCGGGTTTTTCAGGCCCTGAGGATCGCCGTCAACGATGAGATGAGCGCGCTTCATCCCGCCCTCCAGACGGCTGTCGAAAGGTTGAATCCTGGAGGAAGGATCGCAGTGATCTCTTTTCACAGTCTGGAAGACAGGATAGTGAAAAGAGCGTTTTTCGATATGGCGGCGGATTGCGTCTGCCCCAAGGGCCTCCCGGTGTGTGTATGTGGGAAGGTGGCGAATGTGAAAATAATCACCAAAAGGCCTGTGGCGCCCTCGGCGGCGGAAACTGCGTCGAACCCGAGAGCCAGAAGCGCGCGTTTGAGGGTCGCCGAAAAACTGGCCGCCTGACTGATAACGGATAGCGCGGATAAGGATAACCTTTTCCGCTGGCCAAAGATTGAATGGAGTATGGAAGATGTTCACGTTCGGAAGGGACAAGGAAAAGGTAAGCCCCTTGCTTTTGGTGAAATACGCCATGGCCCTGGGTTTCACCATCTTGGCCATGATTGTATACATCTACCCCTCCATCAGGGCCACCAGCCTGATGTATGAGTATTCCATGGAATACAGGAAGCTTACCGAGACGAAAGAGGTGAACAAGGCGCTAAAGCTTGAAGTGGCCACCATACGCTCGCTGAACCTGATAGAAGAGCGGGCGGTGTCTGGCATGGGCTTCACATTTCCGGCCGAAGGCCAGGTGGTGATAATTGCAAAAAAATAAAACCGGCAGGATACGGACAGGGGCGCCCCTGCATCTGCCCTTGGGCAGGATCAGGCTTGTAGGGTTCGTGTTCATGATCCTCTTCCTCCTGGTGGTGGGAAGGCTGGCCAAGCTTATGATCTTTTCCGAAGGAAAGGTGGCGGAATACGCCCAGAGACAAAAATACGCGTCTCACGAGCTTCATCACCCGCGCGGGGTGATATACGACCGCAATATGAACGAGCTTGCCTTGTCGTTGAGGATGAAATCTATTTACATAAACCCGCAAAAGGCGGGAATACCAAAATCCGCCGCGTGGGCTCTGGCCTCCGGGATGACCACGAGCGCCGGGAAAACAAAGCAACTGGCCAGAAAGCTGAACGCCCGGCTGGAAAAAAACAAAGACAAGTATTTCATGTGGGTGCAAAGAAAGTCGGAGCCCCAAGTCTATGCCAGGGTGAAAAAGGCGAAGATTCACGGCGTTGGTTTCGTGGACGAATACAAACGCTTCTACCCAAAGATGGACATTGCCGCCAAGATTATCGGATTTTCCGGCATGGACAACCAGGGGCTGTCCGGCCTGGAGTACTACTACGATCGTCAGATCCAGGGAGTCCACTCAAAATCCAGGGTGCGCAAGGACGCTCTGGGCAGGGCGGTGGACACACTGGAAAACCTGGAGGCGTCGGAGACCTATGCCCCTTTCGATTTGATCCTGACCGTGGACGAGAGGATCCAGTATGTCGCCGAGCGGGCTCTGGAACGAAGGGTGAAAGCCTCTGGCGCCAAGGGAGGAGTCGCCATCGTGATGGATCCCCACGGAGGGGAGATCCTGGCCATAGCCGAGCAGCCCAGGTTCAACCCAAACCACTTTTCAAATTATAATCCGAACCATTTTAAGTCTCACGCCATCTCCATGCCGGTGGAGCCTGGCTCCACATTCAAGGTTTTCATCGCCGCCGCCGCCATCGAAGTAGGCGAGCTTCGCTCCAGGCAGCTTATCAACTGTGAAAACGGACACTACACAAGCGGAGGAAAAACTTTCAAGGAAGCTCACAACCGAAAGTTCGGCCTGATACCTGTGAGCGAGGTGATCGCCAAGTCCAGCAACATAGGCGCAATCAAGATCGGGGAAACGCTGGGCCGGAAACGGCTATACCGATATCTTCTCCGCTTTGGCTTTGGCGCTCGCACCGGAGTGGACCTGCCTGGCGAGAGCCCGGGCACACTGAGGAAAACCTCCAGATGGTCGCAAGTATCGCTGCCATCCATATCCTTCGGCCAGGAGGTGGCCGTGACCCCCATCCAAATGGCAGCTGGCTTTTCAGTGTTCGCCAACGGCGGAATTTTGGTCAAGCCCAGGATTTTGAAGGCTCTGATGCAGGATGGCAAAGTGCTGAAGGCCTATGGGAAGGAGCGGGGGAAAAGGGTCCTTTCCAAATCCACAGTGGACACGATGGTGGATATGATGACGCAAGTCGTTGATCGCGGGACGGGGAAGCAGGCTTCCGTGGCGGGATTTAAAGTGGCGGGAAAAACCGGCACTGCCCAGGTATTCGACAACAAGCTGGGCGCCTATTCCCAGGAGCAATATCTGTCCTCCTTCATCGGATTTTTTCCCGCCAAAGATCCGGCGTTGGTGATCCTGGTGATGA
>JAOUNV010000314.1 GCA_029880775.1 Nitrospinota bacterium
GTCCAGACCTTCGTGGAATTCATCTTCTGAAACGGATTACTTTAAAAAAAGAACTCCAAAAGACTTACTATTAACAGAACAGTTTCAAAGAGGAGGCTGAAAGAAGGAACCAGGAAGGTGCAGACTGAAAGAAAATTGTCACACCTGAACAAACTATATAAGATTTGCTGCCAGTATGAAGCAAAATCATATGAACAAGGTGAAAACAAGGCAAATTTGGATCACTTTCACTTGGCCAGATGTGTGCATCATCATTAATGCGCTATTACCTGAAGCACTATAATGTAGTATTTCAATGCTCATGTGAAAAGGAATACCATGTTGCAAACAACACTGTGACACACATAAATCAAAATAATTGTGACATGGGCATATTAAGAAGATATAGACATTTACCTTGACATTAGCGACACTATATGGATTTGTCATTTGTTTTCTTTTTTTTCTATCCCTTTAAGAGAAACTTTCAGCAAAAATCATTAGTTTCCAGCTTATCAAATGTTACAGTATCTTTTCCCAGTTGCCGAGCTCTCAACATGAAATCAATTGACATACAAACAACCTGTTTTTACACGTCGGCAACCATGGGAGGGCAGATTCATGATCCAGTGTGACTACTGTCGTGAATGGTTTCATGGGGCATGTGCGACTGATGCGCTCGATATTGACAAGTACAGGTGTCCGGTTTGTACTGGGGATTGAACCTTTTGGTTTCTGTTTCAGGTATGCCTGAGGGAAAACTTGTGAAGAGGGTCGAGCAGCTTATCACGGAAGGAAAGCTGTATCGTCCTGTAGATGAGTTCGTTGAAAGACTGGGCCTACATCTGTCTAGGACCCCTGATCGCGAACTGTTGTATTCCCTTCTGAAGGGCATGGCTACGGTGGCCAAGGGTATGAAGGGCAGGGATCGGAAGTCGGGGGAGCAGTATGTTAGGTCGATGGCCAAGGAGATCTTGATGAGGGATATGGCCAATCGGGATTGGATCGAGGAGAACATCTGTGCGCTCCCAAGGCCCAAGCCTGTGAAAGAGGCTAAGTTGTATGACCGGGAGGCTTTGTGCAGGGACATTAGGCTAAAGGACAACCCTGAGTGGGAGAGGGTGGTGTCCAACGCAGCTGAGGGAGGTCAGCGGGAGGGGACAGTATTAGATGTGAGCACGTCGACTTCATCCATTTTGGATTCGCCTGCCAAACAGGTTTCTCCTGGGAAGCCGGTGTCTCCGGTGAAGCCGTTTGAGAGATTGGGCCAGCGAGGTGCCAGAGGAGCATACCCCCATGGATGAGTATCTTACTCCTTCCATGGTGGGTACTCTGTGGCGGCGGGGCGATCGGAGGAGGAGTGTTTGGAGGAGGGAGAGATGGACGGAGACACGGCTGGGAGAAGTAAGGGTGGCCAGCGCATGCCCAGTGGGAAGATGGTCCCGGTGAAGAAAGCATCGTGCTTAAAGTCAACGGACCGGGATGGACGAGATGAAAGCAGAGGTAGAGTTTCTTGCTTGAGGCCTTCATCATAGTCAAGAGAGCCGCTGCCTACATCATCTACAGGGAGCTTCTTGCTCAACCAGGCCGTCGAGCTCTAGTGTACCGAGGAGACAGGAGGGGAGGGCTTTGAGCCCGGAGAGACGGAGTGCACATCCAGCGAAGCACCAACCTGCTAGAGTTTCTTGCTCGAAGGCAGGGAAGGTGGGAAAGGGGGAGAAGAGGAAAGCTAACGCCAAGGCGGAAGGGACAGCGGGGAAGCGGCCAGTTGAGGAGAGGGATGGGACTCTGGTCCTATCTCTCGGGAACATGGACAAGGTCGCCGAAGATCTACGCCAGAGGCGCTGTCTGGTGGTTGGGTGTAGTGTGCGTAACACATTCCAGAAGGCGCATGCTTACAGGAATCACCTTCCGGGGGATCTTTGACCTTCGGCTACCCCCTACATCGGAGGTGTTGCTGGGACGAAGGAATGCACTCCAGCAGATACAGCAATGGGTCCTGGGGAGGAATGTGACCTGGAGAGAGTTCATTCGATTCGTGAATATGCAGCCCAGGTCCATTCGAGTGAATGAGACAGCATTTACTGGACAAGTGCACGAAGCCATGGTAGCCTTCACTGAGTTTGTAGGCGAGGAGGTTCGGGCTTCATTCCAGGTTACACCAGTGAATGCGGTGGGAGCTCTCCTCAACTGGAAGGTGCTGATGATCCTGATAGCAGCACTCGGTAAGGAGGAGCAGGATTATCTGCGGGAGATGTTTCCAGCGCCCATGGGAGAAGAGGTTGAGGCTCGACCACGAGGTTTTGATGCCTATTTCCATTGGGATCGCCTGTGTAAGAAATTGCCCAGTTCGAAGGGGAATTGGGATCGATTGGGGGAGCTGGTGCCAGTGGCTGCAGGACAGATGATTGAGGTGGTGGGTGCTTGTGCATCTTTTTGTGACGAGGTAACTTGGCCCACCAACCGAGAACTTGAGGAACTTCCCCAGGAGATGGTAGTTGCAGTGGGTATTCACCCGAAGAACCTCTCCGAGGAGTTCAGCGGCAAGAACTGTGGCAGAAGAGGCTGGAGGTGCTCTTAAGGCAACCACGTGTGGTGGCGCTTGGTGAAGTAGGGATAGACCACACTGAGCCGCCTCACCGATGGCACAGACAGTTACAGATTCTGGAGAAGGTGCTCCCGATGGTCCAGCCAGAACAGGTTGTGGTATTCCACTGTCGCGGGATGACAGACGAGGACGGGACGGAGGCGTACTTGTTGCTCCTGTATTGGGCCAAGCGTTTTTTGGAACCCGAACAAGTTGTGTACATCCACTGCTTTTCGGGAACAGAATATGTATACCAGAGGTGAATAGAAGCGTTCCCGAACCTGTACTGTGGGTTCACGAACATGGTTGCGGGGTTCCGGAGAGAGCAGCTGAGTGCGGTGAGGGCAGTACGGAGCGATCGGACTTCAAACCAAGAAATGCCGTGTGCTCAACCCCTCAATGCCTGATGACAGCTGCGGAGGCGGTGACCCAGGAGTTAGATAGACCGGCACTGGAGATCCTGGAGGAGTGTCGGGTCAACGCGGAAAAGTTGTTCCGTCTGTGGTAACCGTCTGGTGGGTGTTTACCCGGGGACAGACGGCGTCATCGACCAGAGAGTTTCTTGCTCATACAGTTTTACCAGAGGGTTTCTTGCCCATAATGGTCAGGTTCTACAGCGACAGTGGAAGCAATAAAGTACATGCATACGTCAGAAGATGGTCTGCTAGGTGGTCTACTAGAGGGTTTCTTGCCCAGTATCATCATCTACAAGAGGGTTTCTTGCCCATTATCATCATCAACTAGAGGGTTTCTTGCCCATGTTTCAGGATGACGTATGGCATGTGAGGCTACATAAGGTTTCGGATTAGGTACCTCAGCGTTCAAAGCCTGGTTTCTTGCCGAGGCTGCTGGGATCAGAGGCGGGTACTGTGGGTCCGGTCCTCTCAAAGTAAATTGGGGGGAGTGTTGTGACAGCTACGCGGTGTACAGTACGGCATAGTGGAAACTCCCGCGTGAGTATACAGTATGGTA
>JAOUNV010000002.1 GCA_029880775.1 Nitrospinota bacterium
CTCCCCCGGTAGCAAGCAGGTGTATCAAATGATCTCCGACAACGGCGCGCTGACCACCCTTATCGAGGCTGGGGCGAGAATTCTGGAGTCCGCTTGCGGGCCATGTATCGGCATGGGCGGGGCTCCAAACAGCGCCGGTGTGACCGTGCGCACGTTTAACCGCAACTTCAAGGGCCGCTCCGGCACGGCGGACGCGGGATCCTTTCTGGTGAGCCCGGAGACAGCCGCCGCCGCTGCGCTGATCGGCCAGATATCAGACCCCAGGCAAGTGGCCAAGAAGCTGAAGATCGCCGTGCCGAGGATCGCCATGCCGAAGAAATTCGCGGTCAACGACAACATGATCATTTTCCCCAAATCCCCGGCAAAATCCAAAGGGGTGGAGATCATCAGGGGCCCGAACATAGCGCCGTTACCCGATTTCCCAAAGTTGCCCAACAGCCTCTCCGGTCAGGTGCTGCTGAAGACTGGGGACAATATCACCACGGATGATATCATGCCTGCCGGGGCAAAGATCCTTCCGTTGCGTTCCAACGTGCCGGCCATATCTGAATATGTGTTCGTGCGGGTGGACGACACCTTCCCGAAGAGGTCCAAGGAAATAGGAGGCGGGTTCGTCATTGGAGGAAGTAACTACGGCCAAGGCTCTTCACGAGAGCATGCCGCAATCGCTCCGAAATACCTGGGTGTCAAGGCGGTGATCGTGAAGTCATTCGCCAGGATACATATGGCCAACCTGATAAACTTCGGCATCCTGCCGCTTACATTCGTCAACGAGGCGGATTACGCCAAGGTGGATCAGGGAGACGATTTGGAGATCGTCACTTCCGACCTGAACGGGAGCCTGAAGCTTGTGAACAAGACCAAGAACCTGGAAATTCCGGTGTCCCATTCCATGGGCGAACGGGATGTGGACGTGATCAAAGCAGGCGGCAGGCTGGGATACGCCATGCAGGCCGCAGGTTGAGAAAACGGTTGGAAGTGGAGGTATAATGCGTTGAACTTGAACCTGCTGTTCGAATTATATTTGGATGGCGGGTTGAATCGAAAAGCGGCGGGTAGAGGGGCTCGCCGCTTTTTTTTCTACAAACTCTAACGGAAGGGACTTCGAGATGGCAAGAAAGAAGATAACAGTGATAGGCGCAGGACATGTGGGCGCCACGGTGGCTCAGCTTGTGGCGTACAAACAGTTGGGCGATGTTTGCCTGATCGATGTGGTGGACGGGTTGCCGCAGGGGAAGGCGCTCGATCTTTTAGAATCGGCGCCGTTGGAGAATTTCGATTCACGAGTGGTGGGCACCAACGATTACGCGGACACCGATGGGTCCGATATCGTGGTGATCACCGCCGGGCTGGCCAGAAAACCTGGTATGACCCGTGAGGATCTTCGCGACAAGAACGCCGGGATCGTCAAATCTTGCTGTGAGGAGGTCATAAAACACTCGCCAGACTGCTTCATGATCGTGGTGACGAACCCACTGGACACCATGACATATGTGGCCAAAAAGTACACAGGGCTGGACAAGAGCCGTATCGTGGGGATGGCTGGAGTGCTCGACTCCACCAGGTTCCGCTCGTTCATCGCCACGGAGCTTGACGTGTCCATGGAGGATGTATCCGCCACGGTGCTGGGGCTGCATGGCGAGGATATGGTGCCGATGCCGAGGCTATCATCTGTGGCGGGGATTCCGATTACGGAGCTTTTGCCCAAGGAGAAGATCGACGAGATGGTGGAGAGGACCAAGTTCGGCGGCGCCGAGATAGTGAAACTGCTCAAGACCGGTTCGGCTTACTATGCGCCTGGGGCGTCGGTGGTCAATATGGTGGAATCGGTCCTGCTGGAGAAGAACAGGCTGGTGGCCGCGGCGGCGTATCTGGAAGGGGAGTATGGCATTGACGGGTTGTTCATGGGAGTGCCGGTGAAGCTGGGCGCCAAGGGCGTGGAGCAGGTAGTGGAGCTGAACCTGACAGATGAAGAGAAAGCGGCGCTGCACAAGTCCGCCGAGGCTGTGAAGCATTCGATGGAGTCGTTGAAAGTATAGCCTCGATTACAGAACAAATGGCGGGTCACGGGTTTACTATGCCAGTTGGCCTGTGGCCTGTGGCCTGTGTACATGTTGATTTTCTGGAGCTTTAGATAGAGCCATGGTAGATAGAGAGAGTGAATGCGCCGGGGATTTGGATATTGACCCGGAACGTCTGAGAAGCTTGGTCGAATCGCTCCAGGAAGAAACAGAAGCGAAGAATAAATTTCTGCGAATAGTGGCCCATGATCTTCTCTCCCCGGTCACTTCCATCTCCGGGCTGACCAAACATCTGCTCAAGCCGAACTCTGTGTCCAACCTGACAGACCGCCAACTGAATATTATACGGACCATGGACCGGGCGATGGACCGATATCTGGAAACGTTGACGAACATCATGGAGTTGTCCAGGCTGCTAAGGGGTAAATCGGACCTTCACCCTGGGAATATTAACTGCCAGGAATTGATAGAAACTTCTATGGTCAAGCTGGAGAAGAAGACCGCAACGAAAAGGGTTGAACTGATATCGAAATATAATGGTGACGAAGAAGTTTTCGTGGACCATGATATGGCGGAAAAGACTTTTGCCCGTCTTCTGGAAAACGCTGTAATGTTCACAGGGGAAGGGGGCAGGGTGGAGGTGGATTGCAGAGCTGATGGCCGCCACATGATCCTGGAGGTTAAAGATAACGGGGTGGGTATCGAGAAAGGACGTCTGACGAAGATCTTCGATATTGACGAAAAAAACCATACCTTGGGGACATGTGACGAAAAGGGCTCCGGTATGGGGCTTTGTATCGCCAGGCGGACAGCCATCTTGTGCGGGGGGGATCTGACACTCGATTCGGAGCCTGGAGGCGGAACCCTAGCCCGGCTTTGGCTGCCCAGGGGGGAGTGATAGCCTGCCCGGTATACTATGGGGCGCCTTGCGGCAAAATGGTGGGAATCGGGCCGATGATTGATTATCATAAAGGAAAGGGATTTGGGAGAAAGGCGGATTGCGGAGAGGAATATGTATAACATCATCACCAGGGGCGATTTCGATGGTTTAGCATGCTCCGTTCTGCTGACCGAAGTGGAGCAAATAGCCAAGATCCGGTTTGCCCACCCGCGGGATGTGCAGGAGCGGACGATTGAAGTGACCAGTCAGGACATCATTGTCAATCTGCCATATGATCAGAATTGCGCTATGTGGTTCGACCACCATATATCGGAATCTGAAAGGGGGCCCAAACCGAAGATGTTCAAGGGGAAATATGGCCAGGCTCCCTCTTGCGCCAGGCTGGTGCACGATTATTACAACAAACCTGAGTGGAAGACCAAGTACGCCGAACTGATGGAAGCGGTGGATAAAATTGATTCGGCGCGCCTGGATCTGAACGACATACTCCGCCCGGATGGATGGGTGAAGCTGGCGGCGACGGTGGACCCCAGATCCGGATTTACCCCCTCTTATGATTACTTCTTAAACCTGCTGGATGGGATAAAGGAAACATCGCTGGCGGATATTCTGCAGAGCGACGATGTGCGGGATCGGGTGCGCGAGTATTTCCGCCGCCAGGAGGAATTCAAAAAGGAGCTTCTGGATAACTCCACGTTGTATGGCAAGGTTGTGGTGACCGATTTTCGCCGCAAGATCAGCGAGCCGCTGGGGAGCAGGTTTTTGATCTATTCCCTTTTCCCCTCGGCCAATGTGGCTCTTCGCCTGTTTGACACACCGGACAAAAAAGCAGTGGTGATAGCAGCGGGGCACAGCATACTAAACCGCACCTGCAAAGTGGATTTGGGGAACTTGCTGGCGGAATATGGCGGCGGAGGCCATGCGGGAGCGGGGAGCTGCGCGGTACCCATCGACTCGGTGGACGACGCGGTGGCGGACATAACCAACCGCCTGACGTAGAGCTAGCTACTTTTCTCCTTTGGTGATAACAATCAATATGTTATCTGCGCCTACCTCAACTGGTTCCTTGGCGGAGCCGCTGAGGATTACATCGTCCTGGGTGTCTATATTGCCATCCTTGTCCAGCACCGCTTCCACCACGAACTTCTCATTTGGGTTTGGTTTTCCGACCATGATGTTCTCGGCGGTGACGGTGAACGGCACGGGGAATTGACTCACAATTTCCTTGGCGGCGGCGAACATGGAGGCGCCTTCAACGGGCCTGACAACAATGAACAGAGACCACCCCTTGTAGTCGCTTGATTTCAAAGATTCGGCCAGATCCACCTGACCTGAAGCCAGCTCACCCTGGAATGGCTTAGTCGGCTCCGGAAGGGGACCTATCTTGTCGTAGGGCTCCCAGTGGTGATCCTGACAGGCCGACATGAATAAAAATAAGATGGAAAGAGAAACGAAAGCCGACTTGTGACTACGTGGCATTATTACTCCTAATCAGGTTCAGGTGTTCATTTGATAATGATTTTTGCATATCTTCCCTTTTGTCATACAGCCTTTTATGCTCTCTAGGCTCCACGCGATTCAAAAGGTAGGCTGTTATGAGGGGAAGGGCGATGGTGGTGTCTGTGTAGCAGACTATGGAGTCCGGGACCATATCCGGGTCCACCTTTCCCCAACTTACAGCCTCCCACGGAGTGGCTCCGGAAAGTCCTCCCGTGTCTGGCCGGGCGTCTGTTATTTGTATGAAGTAATCATGTCCATTCACATGGATTTCCAAAATTTCGTCCAGCAACGGGATGGTTTGCAACAGAAAGTTTTTGGGGCTTCCTCCGCCCAGGATCATGACTGCGCTTTCCCCATTTGCTTTAGCGTGATAGGCGATAGCTGTGCTGTCTTTCACGTCGATGCTCGGTTCAATCTTCGGGTACGGCTGATTATATGAGAGCGCTGCGATATTGAGCCCGATGGTGGAGTCTCCCGGGGATGGGCAGAAGCATGGGACACCGTTGCGGTATGCGGCGGCCAACACGGTCTTGCCGGAGCATCCGAGTTCCTTTTCGGTGGCGTTCACGTATTTGCCAATCAAGTAATGAAGCTCTGCCGTGCCCATCTGGCGATCGAACTCTTCTTGTTGAAGAATGCGATATAGGTACTTGTCCGATTTATAGAGGACATCGAAATCGAAAACGATATCGTATATTCGGATAAGGTTTTGCTTTCGCAACTCCACATCGTCGACAAAGGGGGTGGAGCGATGCAGGGGCAGGTCCAGGCCGAAATGCAGGTCGTGGTATAGGTTAGCTCCGGTGGAGACGATATAGTCGATCCATCCGTTTTCGATCCAGGTGACCAGCGCCGTGGAGCCCAGCCCCGTGGGAGTTAGGGCGCCGGAGAGGGACACGCCCAGGATGACATCTTTCTTTAAAATTTTGCGCTCCAGCAGTTTGCACGTCTCGGCGATCCTGGCTGCGTTGTAAGCGCCAAAGTAATTCTCGATCAACTCGTCCACCATAATTCCCTTGGGAATCGGTGAGCTTGTGATACGTGATCCCTTGAATGATTCTTTCATGATAAAGAACAGATGAAAATCGTGATTAAATTCAGATATGCTGAGATTTATTAGCAAAGCATCAGTATAGTACCGATAACTGGAGCAAAAGCAATAACTATTTTGTTAGTGGGTGTCATTTGGTTCGGTCGGACACTATGTTTTATGACTGAGAGAATGCTCCCAATGCCCAAGGCTTTTTGGCTAGCCCCACACGATTACATATATTGACAACCTTATAGCAAATGATGGAGACTTACGGGACGGTCGCCTTATGAGCGTCAGGTTGGAAATAGGGTTGCGCCTCCAGTGGGGGCCATCAATCGGAGAGGTTAAATGAAAAAGATCATATTGTTGGCTGTTATCGTTGTGGCCGCCCAATTCGTTACAGGTTGCGCCGCCAAGGCCAAGTCCCCGGTAACCGGATTTCTGTTCACCGACGTCCGAGGGCCGGAGGCTGTCGGATCTGGCGGGGAAGCCTCAAAGTTCGGAGAAGCTTGCGCCACGAGTATCCTCGGGTGGGTGGCCACGGGCGACGCGAGCATTGAGGCCGCCAGGAAATCTGGGGGAATCACAGAAATCTCGTTTGTTGATTATCATTCCACCATTGTATTGGGGATCTTCGCGAAATATTGCGTGAAGGTGAGCGGGCGTTAAACCTGCCGAGCATAAGATTGCGACATGAGATCGGCTGGATATAGAGCAGAGTTTGATCCTTTTGCAGTGGATAAAAATGGTTGCATTTTTGTGGATGCGCCGCTATATTAGGTCCAATCCGTTGTGAGGAGGCGGGAGTGGCTTCTTTTGGGCTCATATCTCTCACATACTCTCACGATAGCGGATGCGTTTTCGGGAAATGGCTGTAAAAGAACAGACATACGGCGGTATCTCAGGTATTTACAGTCTGCCTGAGCGGTTCAGTTCAGATGTCGTGCGGCGCACAGCCACTTTATAGTACTGGAGGATTTAGAAATGTCATTTCGTTTTGGGCATTTCATTTTTTATGGGGCTTCTTGGTAAACAACATCATCATTGGGGTGAATTTATGAAAAAACTTATCGTTTCCATCGTTTCTTTTTCGGCCGTGCTTGTTTTCGCTTCCGGAGCTTCGGCCCACAACCAGGGTTGCGGCCTTGGCGACCAGGTTTTCCCGGGTGCTGATACGGTATTGACCCAGCTTTTCGCTATAACCACCAACGGCACTTTTGCAAACCAGACCTTTGGCATCACCTCCGGCACTTCCGGCTGTGTGCCACCGCGCTCTTTCGTTTTCAACGACGACCTGACCAAGTACGTGGCCTCCAACATGGACAATATCGCCAAGGACATGGCTCAGGGTAATGGCGAATCACTCGACACTTTGGCGGAGATGATGGATGTCCCGTCCAACAATCGCCTGATGTTCAATACAGCCCTTCAGTCTAACTTCTCCTCCGTTTTCTCTCACGAGGGGATCGAAGCTGGCGAGTTGATTGAAAACATCGCTTTTGTGGCCCAGAACCATCACGTTATCTAGGAACTGGCGCTGAATCTGTTACTGCAAAGGGATGCGAAGATCTTCGGTTTTCGCGTCCCTTTTCTTTTTCCTGTCTCTACCTGCCTATCATTCGTTCGCCAAAGAGGATCAGCCCATCCCCTCCAGAGCCGATAGCTTCATAGCCCAGGCTGTTGAAAAATCGCTTCACCGCTCCAGGCCTTGGCGCGCATTACTGCACTACAAGCCAGCGCTCAACGGATCCGAAAGCCTGATCGACGACCTTCTGTTCTTCATGGCTCCCGACGGCAAATCAAATCCAAGAGGTGAACTGGAAGCCACCATCAGGGGCTTTTTCACCACCGACCTTGAAGGTGAAGATCACCCTCAATGCCGTTTCCCCGCCAGATTCCATTGGCTGGATCGGGAGCTGAGCCTGAAGAGCGCCGTGCCCAAGGCGCAATGTCTAAAATTGGAAAAAGCCTTGAAGGATATAGATCCGTCATCGGTGTCCATGATCTTCGCCTCGGCCCATATAAACTCCCCTGCGTCTATGTTCGGCCACCCACTTCTTCGGATCGACTCTCAAAAAAAGAGCGCGCTTTTGGCCCAGGCGGTCAATTACTCCGCCCAGACTCCGGAGAAAAGGGGGGTTTTATTCGCGTTTTACGGTATTTTCGGCTACTACAACGGTTTGTATTCCATCCTCCCCTATTATGAAAAGGTGGCCGAATACAATGATTTTGATATGAGGAGCCTGTGGGAGTATCAGCTGGATATAAACGCGCAGGAGTCCCGCATGATGATTCGTCACCTCTGGGAGCTCACCGACAAGTTCTCTTATTACTACTTCTTCGATGAAAACTGCGCCTATATTGTCCTGTTCCTGCTGGAGGCTGTCCGCCCTTCTCTGGACCTTACCAGCGGATGGAACAATTATGTCATCCCTGTCGATACGTTCCGCCGGGTTTTGGACGCGGGCATAGTGACGGGTGTCACCTACCGCCCCTCCAAAATGGCGAAGATGATGGCAATCGCCAATTCAATGAGCGGTAAAGCGATCCAGACATCCAGGGATATCGCCACTGGAAAGAGCGAGCCGGGCGAAAGTATCCAGGCTCTGGAAAATGATGACTCTCGCAAGCGAGCCCTGGATCTGGCCGCCGAACTGCTGCAACGGAGGTATGCGGAAAAAAAGATAGAGAAAAAAGATTATCAAAGAACGTTTCTGGCCACGCTAAGACAGAGAGGCGCACTGGGGGGCGATCCACCTCCTATCAGCCCCATCACTACACCGGTCCGGCCAGATCAAGGCCACCTTTCCGGCTCTTTTAACCTCGGTTATGAATCCAACGATGGACCGAAGGGGAACCGGGTCACATTTTCCATGCGACCGGCCCTGCACGATATCATGGATCCGCAGGATGGGTATGTGGAAGGATCACAGATTGAATTCTTCTCCTTATCTTTTTCCTTCCAGCCACTGGAAAGCAAGCTATGGTTCGAGCGGGCGGACCTTGTCAGTATCGTTTCCCTGACCCCGGTCAACAACCTTTTCTTTCCTATGTCATGGAGGGTGAATTTCGGTCTCAACCGCCGCGAGTTCGCCAATGAAAATGTGAGCGAGGCTTTTTTCCTAAACGCGGGTGGCGGGTATACCGCCAAGGTGGGGAATATGGGCCTTGTCTACGGCTTGCTGGAAGCGGACGCGCAGGCGAACCACAATTTCGACAAGGGATACGCCATCGGCCCTGGAATATCGCTGGGGCTGATCTTGGACCCTGTTCCAGGGTGGAAAACAGGAATCAAGGCGCGCGCCACCAGGTTTGTGCTGGGCCATGATGACACCGAATATGAGGTTATCTTTTCCCAGCGGTACACCGCTCACCGCAACATGGGCATTCACCTGGACCTGAAGGGGAAAAGGATAGGCGAGAGGGATATCAAAAGCGCCTTGTTGAAGTTGGTTCTTTTTATGTGATCAGCCTTTGGAAAGTAGCCTCCTCAATCAAATCGAAAAGCGCTTCTCAATCATCTCCACCGCTGTGGTCACACCATCTTCCTCCCTCATGGCGGCGCCCAGCTTTTCCGCCCTCGCCTTCATTTCCTTGTTCGCCACCACTTCCTCGATCACCGAGGCCAGCTTTTCCGGAGTGATTGTTCGCTTCATCAAAGGCTCGCCCCCCACGCCGATCTCTCGCAACCGTTGCGCCCAGAAGAATTGATCGAAAGCATGAGACACCACAATCGATGGGCATCCGCAAAATAGCGAGGACTGCGTGGTACCGGCGCCTCCATGGTGCACCACTGCGGCGCATCGGGGGAAAATCTGGTGATGGGGAGCCTTGCGCACAAGGTACACATCGTCAAGGTCCGGCAGGTGGGACGTGTTCTCCCAAAACGCCTGGATGATAACCCTACACCCCAAAAGCTTGGCGGTGTCCGCCATCAGCTTCACATTGTTGTCTATATCAAATTGGGTGAACGAGCCGAAGGTTATATAGACGGGCGGCTCGCCGTAGTCCAGGAACGATAGCAAATCACCAGGTATCTCCCATCTTTCCGCCGAATCGGGGATATCAAAAAAACCGGGAATCTGGATGTTATCCTTCCAGTCGGGGTAACGCTGGCAAATTGACGGGCTGGCGCATATCAGGTTTAGCCTATCGTTGTCCCAAAACTCCCCAAGCGGACTCCGAAGCGGCGGCAACCCACTTTGCTTCCTCAGTCTTTTGATCGTCTTTCCCATAACCCAAGCGCCACCCACTTCACCCAGTTTCCACCATAAGGGGTTGAGCCATCTACCCAGGTTAGGCAAGGAAGGTGGTGGGGCGTAGCTGGTTTTGTATACAGATGGAAGAGGGGATACGGCAACAGAGGGTATCCCATGCTTTTCCGCCGCATATAAATATGGATAAACAGCCGCATGAGAGATCACCAGGTCGCTTTGAGCGCAGAGGCTGTTGCCCGCCTGGAGCAGCTCGTCCGCCATCGGCTCAAACATCTCCTCCATCAAAATCCTGAAATGGGTGGCCAGGTTTCTTTTGCCAATGATGCGGATTATCAGCTCGTCCGCTTCTTCTTGCGAGTAGTCTCTTTTCTTGATTGCCGGGATCACCTTAAAACCCATGGAGGCGCCCAGGCTGGTGTAGTTCTTGTTGTCGATGCTCGCCACGGCCAGAGTCACCTCATGGCCCTTGGCGGCAAGCCCCCCCGCCAGCGCGCAAAAGGGCCTGATATCCCCGTCGCTGCCCCAGGTCAATAACCCTATACGCATCCGGTTTTCCCACCAAAAATCTGAGAGTAGTTTATCACTTTCCCGCCCAATCCGGAAACACTCCCGGATCGACACCGAAGATGACCGGCAACAGCACGTACGCCGCGATCAGCAGCAATAAGGCGCCAAAAAGGTTCAGGACCAGGCCGGTTTTGGCCATGTCCATCACAGTCAACCGCCCTACGCCGAAAACGATGGCGTTAGGCGGCGTGGCCACCGGGAGCATGAAAGCGAAAGAGTGGGAGATGGTCGCCGGGATCATGATCAAAAGCGGATCAATCTGGGCCGCCACCGAAAGGGAAGCCAGGATAGGCAACATGATCTGGGTTGTGGCGGTGTTGGACGTAAGCTCGGTGAGGAACGTGGCGAGAAGGCAGACGCAGGCGACCACGATGAAGGGGTGCAGCACCTTTACACCGTCCAGTTGCAGGCCCACCCAGACGGACAATCCAGACTCCTTGAATCCGTGGGCCAGGGCGAATCCGCCGCCGAAGAGCAGAACGATTCCCCAAGGAAGACGGTTCACCGCCTGCCAGTCCAGCACTCTTGATCCAGGCTCGTTTTTCGATGGAATCAGGAACAGGATGGTGGCCATGGCGATGGCGGTGGCGCCGTCGTTAAAGTATCCGGGATTGTCCAAAAGGCGGGACCAGCCAGGCATGACGAATAGTCCGAAATTTATATCCTTCCGGGTAAGCCACAAGATGGCCAGGGAGGTGAAAACCAGGGCCACTACTTTCTCCTCGTATTTCATGGGGCCCAGCGCCTTATGCTGTTTGCGGAATTCCTCCTTGTCCACCAAAAAAGGCCCGGTGGGCTTGTAGGACCAGGACAAATAAAACCAGAGGAAAGCAATGAAAACGATAGATATGGGGCAAGCGAAAGCAAACCATTGAGCAAAGGAAATCTCTGGCCCATTGGGGAAGTGTATGCTGAATATTTTCAGGAACGCCGGATTAGGCGGCGTGCCGACCAATGTGGCCACTCCTCCGATCGACGCGGCGTGCGCCACGCCGAGCAAAAGACCTTTGGAGTAGCGATCCACATTCTCTTTTCCGCTGGTCTCCTCCAGTTTCATCACCACCGCCATGATCACCGGGATCATCATCATGGTGCTGGCGGTGTTCGATATCCACATCGATAAAAATCCGGCGGCCACCATGAATCCCAGCATGATCCCATAAGGGTTTCCCCCCAGTACCAGCAGCACGTTTATGGCTATCCGCCGGTGCAGGCTCCACCGCTCCATGGCCAGGGCCACCAAAAATCCCCCCAGAAAAAGGAAGATCACCCAATTAAAATATTGGCTGGAGACCGTCTTGCCCGACATTATCCCCAACAGGGGAAAGACGAATACCGGCAGAAGGGCGGTGACGTATAACGGAACGGCCTCAAAGAGCCACCATATGGCCATAAGCGCCGCCACCGCCGCCATCCGCCCCACTTCGGGTCGTTGTGGATCTGGATCGAAGAATATCAAAAATAGCCCAGCCACAATCGGGCCAGCCACTAGGCCGATAAGCTGGGCGGGTGTATTATTGTTTGGGTTCGTCTTTTCGTCTATGTTTTCAACCATGAGGTTTCCATAATTATGGCTTCTCCCCGTCGAGCCTTATTTTGGGATGATCCGAAATCTTCGTTTTCGCTATCCGCAACGGCCCATCAAAGATTCTATTTTGGCTTCCGGCAAAGCCGGGTTAAAATTGTCGGTTTAAACAATAAACACGCTGATGCAAAATAGCCAGAATCCGCATATATTAAAGACCAGGTAAATAATAACATGTCCTCGCATTACGATTTCAAGTCCATCGAAGCCAAGTGGCGCGATAAGTGGATTAAAGATAAGACTTTCAAAGTCTCCACCCGGCCAGGCCAAAAGAAATTCTACCTGCTGGAGATGTTCCCGTACCCGTCGGGAAAGCTGCATGTGGGCCATCTGCGCAACTATGCCATCGGCGACGCCATCGCCCGCAGAAAAAGGATGGATGGATTCAACGTCCTGCACCCGATCGGCTGGGATTCCTTCGGCATGCCAGCCGAGAACGCAGCCATACAGAATAAGACCCACCCCCACAAGTGGACCGTGGGTAACATCGACGAGATGCGAAACCAGTTTGTGAAAATGGGTATCTCCTATGACTGGGAGAGGGAAGTGGCCACCAGCCATCCGGGTTATTACAAATGGACCCAGTGGATTTTCGCGCGGATGTTCGACGAGGGCGTGGCGTATCGTAAAAAATCATTCGTAAACTGGTGCGCTCCCTGTGGCACAGTGCTGGCCAACGAGCAGGTGATAGACGGCAATTGCTGGCGATGCGACAATCAGGTGGTCCAACAGGAACGGGAAGGGTGGTTCCTGGCTATCACAAAATACGCCGATGACCTGCTAAATGGGCTCAAAGAGCTGGCCGAGGGATGGCCGGAGCGGGTGCTGACCATGCAGGAGAACTGGATCGGCAAGTCGATCGGCGCCGAGGTGGAGTTCACAGTGGACGGCTCCAGCGAGAAACTGACGGTGTTCACCACCAGGCCAGACACCCTGTTCGGCGCCACATTCATGGCCCTGGCCCCGGAGCATCCCATGGCCCGACAATTAGTCGGCGGAACGGGGCAGGAGCCGGAGGTCACCGCCTTTATAAATGAAACATTGAACCAGGACTCCACGGAACGCTCCGGCGAGGGGGCGGAGAAAAAAGGTGTATTCACCGGCAGGTACGCCGTCAATCCGATGAACGGCGAGAAAATACCGATCTGGATCGCCAATTTCGTGCTGATCGAATACGGATCCGGCGCCATCATGAGCGTTCCCGCCCATGATCAGCGAGACTTCGAATTCGCCAAAAAATACGGAATAGACATCCGCGCAGTGATAGTCACCGAGGAACAGATGGATGGGGAGAGCACATCGAACTTGATCGAAGATTACGCCATTTTGAAGGAAGCCTATTCCGGTGACGGGATCATGGTGAACTCCGGCCAATTCTCCGGACTTCACAACCGGCGAGAGGGAATAGAAAAAGTGGCCGAGTATCTGAAGGAAAAAGGGCTGGGCAAAAAGACGGTGAACTATCGCCTGCGCGACTGGGGTGTGAGCCGTCAGCGATACTGGGGATCGCCGATCCCGATAGTCTTCTGCGACAAGTGCGGAGTGGTCCGCGTGCCGGATGACCAGTTGCCGGTGATCCTCCCCACAGAGATAGAGTTCAACGAAAGCAGCGGATCACCCATCGCAAGGAGTGATGCGTTTATAAAGACCGAGTGCCCAAAGTGCGGCGGCCCAGCTCGACGGGAGACAGACACCATGGACACCTTCATGTGCTCCTCCTGGTACTTCAACCGATACACTTCCGCCCGCAACGACACCGCCATGGCCGCCAAAGAGGATCTGGATTACTGGATGCCGGTGGACCAATATGTGGGAGGGATCGAGCACGCTATCCTGCACCTGCTATATTCCCGGTTCTTCACGCGGTTTTTGCACGACATCGGTATAGCCGGATTTCAGGAGCCATTCAAGCGGTTGCTGACCCAGGGGATGGTGATCAAGGAGGGGGCGAAGATGAGCAAATCAAAGGGGAATGTTGTCTCTTTGGATGTGATGTCGGACCGCTACGGCACGGACGCCACGCGCTTGTTCATCCTGTTTGCCGCCCCGCCAGAGAGGGACCTGGAGTGGAGCGACGCGGGAATCGAAGGCTCTTTTCGGTTTATGGGCCGGGTGAGTCGGTGGATGGAGGGCCAAATGGGGGCGATAAAAAGAGGAGGGGAGGCCCCAGCGGGTCTTGACGGCTTGCCCAGGGAGGCGGCCGACGTGCGCCGCGCAGTCCACAAGACCATAAACAAGGTCAACTACGATATGGACAGGTTCGGATTCAACACCGCCATCGCCGCAGTGATGGAGCTGATGAACACTATCGGGGCGGCCAGGCTTGCGGATGATCCTGCTTCCACGGCCGTCACCGCCGAGGCGGCCGAAAGCCTTTTGCTGATGCTGGCGCCGTTCACCCCCCACTTCTGCGCGGAGATGTGGGAAAGGATGGAAAAACCAGGCTCCATAGTAGACCATCCGTTCCCCACCGCCGATCCGGCTTGTATGGTGGAGGATAGCATCGAGATCGTGGTGCAGATCAATGGGAAGCTGCGCGGCAAATTTTCCGTGCCGCCCGGCGCCTCAAAGGAAGAGCTGGAGAAGCTGGCCCTGGCCAATGAAAAGGTGACTGCGCACATGGGGGACAAGCCGCCGCGTAAGGTGATCGTGGTCCCAGGAAAGCTGGTTAATATCGTGGTGTAGGGCGATGGCTCTGGTTCGGCTAAAACAACTGGAAACATGAAACTATAGTGAATCGCCTTACATCACGGGCACTTCCTTTATTATTAGCCTGCTCAAGTATTCAATTGAATGTTTTTGTACAGCCTTGAATATATTGCGTTTATGTCGAAATGGTGATAGCTTGTACATCTTGATTGCCAGCCATGGCGCTCTGCCAAGGACAGGAATTAAGTTATCAAATGTATGTTTTGCACGGAGGCGTAAATGACAAATATTAAACATCTTCTCTGCCTGGCAGCTATCTGCGCTGCACTATATCCATCTGGCGCCGGAGCGGAAGAGCAAATCAGAATCGCCGGGGACCCATGCACTATCCCTTTGGCTAAGAAGTTGGGAGAGGCTTTTACCAAAAAAACTGGAATGAAAGTCGTATACGAGCAGGGATTATGCCGAAGTGGTGTCTCTAAAGTGATAGATGGCAAGGCGGATATTGGAGTTTCGACATTCAATTTCTCCCAGGGCCAGCTACATGACAATCTCTTGAGAAAGGTTATCGGCAAAGCGCCCATCGTGATGGTGGTGAACAAATCAAACCAGGTGAACAACCTGACCAAAAGCCAGTTGCACGACATACTTATGGGGAAAATCAGGAACTGGAGCCAGCTTGGGGGGAAGGATTTACCCGTAAGAAACGTCATGCTTCCCCCATGCGTGGTGGAGACCATGACCCACCAGACCGATACTTATGGCGGCGGAGCCAACCTGAGCAAAATAGCCCGCCCCGGAAACCCCATGACGAATACAAATATGCTGGTTTCGGAAAATGAAGGCGCCATTGGGATGCAACTTTACGGCTATGATGACGATAGCGTCAAGGTTCTGCGAGTGGACGGTGTTCTCCCGGACGCCGATAGCCTGCCCGGCCTATATGGTTATTACGAGAACTATAATGTTATAACAGCCTTGAACCCATCCACTCCTGTGAAAAAGTTTATAGAATTCACCGAAAGCCAAGAGGGGAGAGTGATAATGGCGGCTATGAAGCATGTTCCTGGAGATAACGTGAAAACCCCCTAGGAGATAGGCGCGCGCACGGGTCTGGCGCTGTTTCATTATTCAGAAATGGCGCTCAACCCGGCGCCTGTTTGAACAATTTCCAGCCGCCAAGCCGGAAGATAGCCGCCAGTCGTGGTCGTCGTCATGGAAGCGGGGCCGGGTCTCGCATATTTAATTTACTTTTCCGCGCCGAATATTGGTACAAAAACGTCTTTTTGTACTAAAATCTAAGATTACGTTGTGTTCTAATTGGGATTGTAAATCAAAAAAATGACCGAGATACCTGAGTATATAGGGCGTTATCACATAAAGGAAATGATCGCCAAGGGCGGCATGGGGAAAATCTTCTCCGGATGGGACGACCTTATAGGTCGTCCGGTGGCCATCAAAGTGGTGGACACATCCGACAAATCCCAACCAGTCGCCGATCCGGAAATCGTTAAAAAACAGTTCGACCAGGAGCTTCGCATTTCCGGTCAGCTCTCAAACCACTCCATGGTCACCATTTACGATGGCGGTAATCAGGGATCGATATACTACCTGGTGATGGAGCTTTTGGATGGCCTCACGCTGGATAAGATAATAGCTACTCCCACGAGCGATTTCGACATGCGGCAAAAGCTGGAGATCCTCACTCAGTTGGGGCATGCCCTGCACTATGCCCACCAGCGCGGCATCGTCCACAGGGATATCAAGCCCTCAAACATCATGGTGCTGCCAAACGGCCAGGTGAAGGTTATGGATTTCGGCGTGGCATACGCCGTGGAAAAATCCGATGTCAACTTAAAGGACACCCAGCTTGAGATCATTGGCGGGACACCGTTTTACATGTCTCCGGAGCAGATCAACAAGGGAAAGCTGGACTCTCGAAGCGACATATTCTCCATAGCTGTTGTGGCCTACGAGCTTCTCACCGGCCAAAGACCTTTCCATGGGAAAAACAGATTCTCACTCTATGAAAAAATCCTGCGTAGCGATCCGGCGGCGATAAAGGAACTAAACCCCGCCATTCCGGATAAGATAGCCGCCTCCATCACTTTGTGCCTTAACAAGGACCCAAGGCTACGCCTGCAAACCTCCCAGTCCTTCGCCGATCAGATAGACGAAACCATACATGAGGGCTTTTTCACTTCCTCCGGTGACATGATCACCCAGGAAACGATGAAGATTCTCCAGCAATATCGCGAGAACTTCGCTTTTTTCTTCGATCTGGACAACTCCCAGCTGTATAAGCTTCTGCAAGTGTGTCAGACCAGGGATTA
>JAOUNV010000315.1 GCA_029880775.1 Nitrospinota bacterium
CATATAGCCTGTGATAACCACTTCCCATTCCGGGTTGCCGAAATAGCCAACCAGCGCCACCGACGGCAGCGACAACAGAAGCATCAGCAGGAAGATAGCCATACACCCAGCGAATTTTCCCATGATCGCCTCTTCGTCCCGCACCGGAAAGGTGAGCAGAAGCTCCATGGTTCCAGCCTTCCACTCTTCGGCAAAAGCCCTCATGGTGAGCATGGGCAGCATGATAAGCATCACCACCGCCACCACGTTGAAAAAGGGCCGTATCACCATTTCCGTCACATTAAGCGCGCCATACTGGCTGGCCATGGCGGGGTTTGTCTGCACTTCAAAGCTCAGCTGGCTGAACTTTGCGAAGATAACGTAAAACTGATATCCGGTGAGCACCGCGAATATGGTGGCCACCACAAAAGCCACTGGAGAATTGAAATATGATCTTATCTCCTTGGCCAGGATAAACATAAAATTTTTCATCCCCTAAACCCCCTCCTCGGTGACGATCTTGATGAATATATCCTCCAGGCTCATCTTCACCGGAGTCAGCTCGTGCAGATCCCATCTTTTATCCACAATCGCCCGCGCCACCTGGCTACTCCGGTTGGCTGCACCATCGGCAAACTCCACAACGTACTGCAGGCTGTCACCAGCACCGGCGCTCGCTTCCACGTTTTTCACACCTTCCATTCCCTGCAGGGCCTGGACCACGTCGTCCTTCGGCCCGCCGATCCTGGCGCGCACTTTGTCGGAGACCCGCAGTTGGGTTGTGAGGTTCTCTGGAGTGTCTTGCGCCTTCACCCGACCTTCATCGATGATGATGATCCGTTTGCATATGGCGCTCACCTCCGGCAGGATATGGCTGCTCAGGATGATGGTCCGCTCGCCGGCCAGCCCCTTGATCAGAGACCGGATTTCGATTATCTGTTTTGGGTCCAGCCCTATGGTCGGCTCGTCGAGGACCAGGACCTCTGGGTCGTTGATCAGTGACTGCGCCAGGCCCACTCTCTGGCGGTATCCCTTAGAAAGCTCGCCGATGAACTTGTGAGCCATATGGGTCAGGCCCACACGCTCCATCAGATCGCCCACACGACCGTTTATCTCTCTGTATGGCACATCCTTGAGGCCTGCCACAAACTTCAGGTAGGTAGGCACCTGCATGTCTGTATACAGAGGCACCGTCTCTGGCAGATAGCCTATTTTTCTGCGAACATTGAGCGAATCCTCGAAAACGTCGTACCCCGCCACCCTGGCCGTGCCGCTGGTGGCAGACATAAAGCAGGTGAGAATGCGCATGGTGGTAGTCTTGCCAGCGCCATTAGGCCCCAAAAAGCCCAGAATCTCCCCCTTTTCGACGTTGAAAGTGACATCATCGATGCCTCTTGCCTCGCCGTACTTCTTGGTCAGATGCTCCACTTCTATCATTCGGAAATGTTCCTTATTAGCGAAATATTGGATTTTTCTGCTTGATACCGGTTTGGGCCGGAAAGGCGCTGTACCGTCAAGGAGACAGTATATGCAAAAAACGAACTAAATCACTACTAAAATAAAGAGCCCCGGCCGTTTTTCGACCGGGGCCCTGATATCAACCTGGAATGGGGTTTAGCCCCTATCCTGGTTTCTTACTTGTCGTACTGAGTGGTCTCAGCCCAATCGCCCACCTTGGCGGCCGGGTTCGAGTCAGAAGTGGTCTTCACGTCCACGCCGACTCTCTTGGAAGCCATTCTGCCGCCGCCGATGGAGTTGTATCCACCCTCGTTGGAGCCGCGACCGGCCATAACACCTTCAAGCTCCAACTCCTCGTTCATCTCCTGGAAATCCTCGTTGTCGCGGGAGTTGGCAGCTGTCACATCGTCCGGATCCATCTCGTAAGCCGGCTTTGTAGCCAGGGTGCGGATGAAAGAAACGGTGTTCCAGATGTCCTGGTCCTGCATGATGTTGCCCCAGGGAGGCATGGCCGCGGAAAGGTTGCGGGCCTCGCCGCCGCCCTTGATGACCCTGAACATCTCCAGGTTGTCGATGTAGTTGGTGTACTTGCCGTTGGTCAGGTTCCGCGGGCGGGGGTCCAGCTCAGCAGCTGTTGGGCCGTCACCTTTGCCGGTCCAGCCGTGGCAATGGATGCAGTACACGGAGAACCAGTGAGCGCCCTGATCCGGATCTGTCCCGGCGATCGGGGTCTTGCCGCCGTGCCTCGGGCGGGTGATGTTGTTCCACTGGTTCACCCACTCGTTATAGTCGCCGCCCAGCTTGGAGCCAGCGGACTCATGTTTACGAAACCAAACCTCGGTCACGCCTGACTTTTCAGCCCAACCAGACTCAGTGTCTCCCAGCTGGCCGGTCCACTTTTTATCGAAGCGCTTTTCAATGGAAGACGCCAGGGGGCTCTTGTTCTGCGAGGTCAGCTTGCCGCCACCCAGGGCCGCAGGCAGATCCGCGCCGATCTTGCCGGGGCTGGAGGCAACCTTACCAACACCAGTCAAATAGTCAAATCCGGCCACGCCGTAGGACGATGCGCCGGAGCCGATGCCCTTGGTTTTAGTGCCATCACCCCATCCATCCACGTTGGCGGCCTCGGCCTCGGCCAGGAACGCCGCCTGCGCCTTGTCAGCGGCGTCCTGAGACAGATCGCCAGCTTTTTTCGCCGCATCAAGCTCGGCTTTCGATTTTGTCCTCTTGGCCATGGCCACGTTGGACGTCACCAGCGAGCCTGTGAAGGCAAACGCCAAGAACAATGCAAGAATAATCCTCAATTTCATAGATCCCCTCCAAATTATAATAAAGAGTTGTCGAATGTCACCCCAAAGGATTTACGCAAAATAAATCACACCCCCCATACTAGCATAAACCATACCTCCAAATCACCATAACGCATTATTATTTAAGCAGATAGAACCGGAACAATTGTGTTACACATGGCTTTTCAGTTTCCCCATGTTTTATAACGCCCACAGCCCACCTCCCAAAGCCTGTGACAATTAATGTCACCAATTCCACGGATTATTAATTCCAGGCGCCTGGCGGCTTTTCAGGCAGGGGAGAAAATAGAGATAATTCGCTTTATCATTACGTTAAAAAAGGCTGGCCTGAAACTAATTCGATTAAACGAAACGAATCATTGATGGTAAGTGATTTTCCCCGCATTGACGATGCAACCACCGAAAAACCATCTGTCATCATGAGCGTATATTGTAACGTTTCTCCCCTCCCGGATCTTCTTCATGGAGCAGTCATAGCTGGCGCTCTTGACCTTTTTTTCATTATACTCCGGGGCTATGGCCTTATCGGGATAGGTCACATCCACTGGCACATACACATTGTTGGCCTTTTCGTATTCGGCGTTCACAGGGTCATCGCCCGCCGCAATGGGGTAGTATGGGGCTCCCACCTTTGCGATAGAGCCAGGCGGAAAAAATCCCCTTTCCGCCCAGGTGATCCCAGGCTGGAAAGTGGGAGCGCCGCTCAGATAGGTTTCCTTATACTGACTATAGCTCCCCTCCAGGGACTTCTCCTTGTCTTCCTTCCCCAGTTGACG
>JAOUNV010000316.1 GCA_029880775.1 Nitrospinota bacterium
TTTTCCTCGCGCCGAATCCCGGACAAGGCTTGCGCCCCGGCCCAGCTTTTCGACGAATCGACCGGCTTTGATTCCGGCTCGCCAGACTTTCATCCGCTGTTCTTCCCCCCGCCAGACAAGCCGATGGTCTCCGCTCCAGATCAGAGCGCCAGCTCGCTTCGTCAGGAAAAATCCGGATCAGGCGCGTCATGTGGAGGCACATCACCTTGTCATGGGGCGGTGTCACGCTCCTTGCTCGCCGTGGCGGTGGACCTGTCTGGTGAAAACGCGGTGGCCTACGTCCACGATGTAAGCAGTGGTAAATTCCACCATGCTGGCTCTTTCCAGGGTCCGGTCGCCACCCTGGGGCTCAACTCCGCCCAGGTCGATCCCGAAAGCGTCCCTGACCCTCAGATAACCAGAAAACTGCGGGAAGAGACTACCCGACTGTTTAATTCCATAATCAACTGGCTGTACGAAAGCCATTCCATCATGCCGGAGAGGGTGCGGGGCCTTCTGGTGACCGGCTGCTCCTTGTCCGACTATACATTGCGGTTCCGGGGCAAGTCCCTTCCCGGACAATGGGAGCAAATCACCTGCGGGGAAATCACCGAGGCCAGGACATCCGACTATCCCGGCCTGGAGGTTCTTCTGTGGCCAGGGCCAGCCCATCTCCTCGCCGGGGCGTCCCGGGACGCGGCATTCATCCTGGCCGCCTTGCCTGCCCCCTCCCCCGAGCCAGCGCTTTTCATACACCTGGGCTCATCCGGCTCGGTTACTGCACACTCCCAGGGGTTGTATTACAACCATCGGTTCTCTTTTGGGAGTTTGCTGGAGCGCCATATCCCCGACATATCCAGGGGATTTTTCAATTTCCTGATCCATGACGCGAAAGTCGAGGCGCGGGGGAAAACCAGGTTCAAAACCTTCAACGGCTCGGCCCCTCTGGGTCTGCTGGGCTCGGCCCTGGTGGGAGCGGCCGCCGGGATGAAACGCCACGGAATCATCGACGACAAGGGATTCACCCAGGGAAAGGGGGCCCATGTGGTAGAGAACCGATTTGTGGTGGTTCCCAAGCAAAAAACCGCCGGATACAGCCCTATCACCGTCGACTGGGAGGATGTCAACGAACTGACGATCGGAGCGAGAGCCTGCTCTCAAGCGATATCAGATGTTCTGGAAGCCATCCACCTCCCCCAGGAGCAGGTGGAAAAGGTTTTCGTCTCCGGGCCGTTTGGAGTGGTGGTGGACCCGGAGGACCTGATTGAAATTGGTTTTATCCCTGATTCGTGGAAGGGGAAAATCAAATTTATTAAAAACGCCGCGGGACTGGGCGCGCGGATGGCGCTTTTCTCCTCACAGGCCAGGCAGAGGGCCGAGGTCATAGCATCCTCCATGACACCCATGACCCGGGCCTAAAACACCAGACTAAGGACAATCTGAATGAAAGAAGGTTTTTTCAAAAAGCTCCTGGATAACGCTTCCGACCTGATCTGGGCAGTCGACATGGAGGGGCGCTTCATATATATAAACGACAATATCAAGGAGTGGGGCTACGACAAGGAAGAGTTGATCGGCCAGCCGCTTTTAAGCATTCTGAACGCCCAGAGGATCGGAAAAAGGGAGACCCGGCGCTCCATAATGGGCATCCACCAGACTTACGAAATGGAGATCGTGGACAAGAAGGGGACCGCCCACAAGGTTGTGGTGAAGTCCTCGCCACTGGAGGAAGATGGAAATATCGTTGGAGTCATGGGGATCATCCGCGATATCACGGAGCTCGAAAGGCTGGAGAGGAAACTGAAGGATGAGGAACGGCTCGCCTCCCTGGGTCGGCTGGCCACCGGCATCGCCCACGAAATCCGCAATCCCCTTTCATCTGTGAAGATGAACCTCTCGATCCTGAAAAAGAGGCTCAGCCCCAAGGGGGTGGATGTGGAGCATTTCGAGATCGCCCAGGAAGAGGTGTTCCACCTGGAGAAAATCGTCAGCGAGCTTCTCGATTACGCCAAACCGATCAAACTAGACTTGCAAATATGTGACCTGACCCAGTTGATGGATGTCGCAATCTCCGCCGTGGCGGCCCCTTGCGCTGAACGAGGTATCACCATCAGGACAGATTATGATGGCAAAGGGCACATGGCGCTTTTGGACAAGACCAAGATCACCCAGGCGCTGATCAACATATTGCTCAACTCGGTGCAGGCCTCCCCGGAAAACTCGGAGATTTTCGTGGGCGCGGAGACTGTCAAGTTTCCCTCGTCAGACAGAGCCAGGGTGGTGATCCGCGACCAGGGGTATGGAATTCCGGAGGATAACCTGAAGTATATATTCGATCCGTTCTTCACCACCAGAAAGGATGGGACCGGCCTGGGGTTATCCATAGTGCGCAACATTGTGGATAACCACGAGGGCTCGATCACCATAGAGAGTGAAAAGGGGAAAGGCGCCACGGTAGCCATAGAACTGCCGGCGCGGTGATGGGGCGCCGCTATGGCGCCTTCAATCGCAATGACAACCTGTCCGCCAGCGCCTTTTCGGGCTGGATGAGATTTCTCGCTTCGCTCGAAATGACAGGCGCGGGAATAGCAGTCACTCTGGAATGAGAGCTTCACAATTTCCTACCCAGCCTCATTTGCCGGTGATGTCCCCATATCCGGCGTAAAGGATCTCTTTTGTGATCCTTCCCATATGCCTGTTCAATATCACGCCGTTCTTGTCGATGAAAAAGGTGCAGGGGAGCCCGAACACCTGGAACTCGTCTGTAGCCTTTCCCTCCTCATCCAGGGCCACCGTAAAAGAGAAGTTGTTCCTCCTGATAAACTTCTCCACCAGGACATGCGATTCCTTGACGTTAATCATCAAAAGCTCCAGCCCCTCGCCCCTTTTCAGGTGATAGAATTTCTCCAGCTCCGGCATCTCCTCTATACACGGGATGCACCATGTGGCCCAGAAGTTGACTATCAGCGGCTTGCCCGCATAATCACTCAGAGCCACTTGCCCCCCCTCCAGGTCGGCGAGTTTGAATTTCGGCGCGGGAGCGGGCTTCGGTTTCGGCGGCGCTTCCATGGGCGGTTCCGGCTCGCATCCTGCGGCGGCCAGGGCCAGGCACAGCGCCATGGCTATTGAAAAAGTCCTCACGGCTTCTGACCCTCTTCGATCTCTTTCGGATATTTTATCGGCAACTCCCAGCGGAAAACCCTGCTCTCCGGCCCCCCAACGCCATCGATGATCAGTTCCATCCACTTTGGGGTGTTTTTTCCGCCGGTGACTTTCTTGAACCTTATATCCGCCTCGTAATGATGCTTGTCGGCAGTCTGGAACCTCAGCCGCCACGGCGGGACGGTGGGCGCCTTCCCTTTGGCAGTGCGCAACCAGGCGATATTGTCCAGTTCCGCCAAAGCCACTTCCCCCTCGTGGACGGTGAAAGCGACAATGAATACATCGTAATCCTTCAGCTGATACTCGTCTATCAGGTGCTCGGCGCCGATGCTTTTCAGGTATTCCGGCGTGGCATGCACAATATCGCAATATATATCCC
>JAOUNV010000044.1 GCA_029880775.1 Nitrospinota bacterium
AGGCCTCTGGAGGACGCGATAGGGGTGGGGCAGTAAGAATGTTGACGCATGGCAGGGTGTTGCTCTCTTTTCTCATGCTCCTGCTCTCCATCCAGGTGGCGTCGGCCGACGCCCCCTATGAGCAGCGAAGAGTCAAGGCTGGGGTGAAATTCTTCCAGGCCATGCTGGCGGCGGATCTGGATATCAAATCGAAGAAGGGGGACGATGGCGCTCTTCTCGTCCTGGTGGTCTATCAGGGCAATGGCGCCAGCGCTGAAAAAATCGCCCGGCAACTGAGTGTTTCCGATAAGGGGCAGACCCCCAAGCTGATACGCAAAATCCCGGTTCATGTGGAAGTCACTAACGACATGACCTTCCAGCAATTCGCGGATCGGAAGGTGGCTGGTGTTTTTATTGGCGAAAACATGGGGCGGGGAGACCTGGGTTCCGTCATCGGTTATGGGAGTGACAAAGGGGTGGTGGTATTTTCACCGTTTTCGGGACATGTGGAGAACGGCGTGCTGGGTGGGATTTCCGTGGAGGCGTATGTCCTCCCCTTTGTGAACATGAAAACGCTGTCAAATTCCGGCGTGCGCCTGAAGCCTTTTTTTATGGGTGTGGTGAAGCGGTATGAGTAAAACGCAGGAATCGCCCGCCCTTCTCTGGGCTCAAGTGGTCGTCAGCGTCATATTCCTGGCGCTGGCCGTCTCGCTGGGGGGGCTTTTGGCGTATTACTGGAGCTACAACCTGCATCCCCGGCTAGAGAAGGAAGCCCAAGCCCAGGCTCAGACCCTGACGCAGGCCCAAGCCCATCATATCGCCAACGCGCTGACCCAGGATGTGGAGAGTGTGAACCAGGAGCGGGTGGAGGATTTGATGGACCAGGTTTTACTCCTCACCAACCCAGAATATGGAACTCCGTTTTTCAACTATGTTGAAATTATTATCGACTACAGCGCGCTGCCGGTGGCTTCCGGTTCGCTGGACATGGCCCGTTCGTCCGAAAAAATGTGCGCTGTGTGCATAGACACCGAGGCTCCACTTTTTGATTTCTACACCAACGAACTGGTGGGCGTTGCCCGGTTCAAGGTGAACGGAGAGTTTTTCCAGCGAATGGAAGACGATGTGAAGTCCGCTGTTATGGCAGGGTCCGCCGCCGGTTTTATCATACTGGCGGCGGTGTGGCTGTTGATTCTGAGGCTGGTGAGCCACTTGCGCCGCCAAGTGGAGGAACGACGGGAAGCGGAGGTGGCCAAGGCAGAGGCGCTGCGCGAGATGGAGGCTATTATAGCCGCCATGCCGGATATCTTTTACCTGTTCGATATGGAAGGCAGGCTTGTGAAGTGGAACAGGAAAATGGAGGAGCTGACTGGGCTGGGGACGGAGGAACTGAAGGGGAAAAAGATCCACGATTTCGTCCCCAACGGCGAGGTGGGGAATATCCTGGCTGCTTTTGATGAGGTTTTCGCAAAAGGTGTGAATTGGGTGGAGGGGCACATGGTGAGCGCCGACGGCGCGCTTGTTCCGCACCATTTCAGCGGAGCGGCCATCAAGGATGAGTATGGGAATTTCACCGGCATGGCCGGAATGGGGCGCGATATCACCGAGATGAAGAAGGTGGAGGCCCAGCTTCGGGGAGCCAAGGTGAAGGCGGAGGAAGCCACAAAGCTAAAGGATCAGTTTATCAACCTGGTGTCTCATGATTTGCGCTCACCTCTGGGAGCGATCATGGGGCTGCTGAGTGTGCTGCATATGGCGGACAATGAGGAGCGAAAGAAGGATCTAGTGAACAGCGCCATCCAGGTGGGTGACGGCTTGTTGCGGATGATAGACCAGCTTCTTGATATCAACAGGCTTCAGACCGGCAAGGTGGTCCTACGCAAAGCAAAGATATTACTCCATCCTCTGGTCTCCTCATGCGTGGCCAGCGTAAATCCGTTGGCCGAGGCGAAGGGGGTGGAGCTACAGGTCGAAATCGACAAGGGCGCCACTATAATCGCCGACCCAGACCTTCTGGTGGAAGTGATCCGTAACCTGGTGTCGAACTCCATCAAATTCTGCTCCAGGGGTGATGTGGTGACCGTGTTTATGCCCGATGAGAATATAAATAGCATCGCAGTGAAGGACACAGGGGCAGGTATTGAGGCTGATATGTTGCCTGACCTGTTCCGGCATGAGGTGAAGACCACATCCCAGGGAACCTCCGGCGAGATGGGCACTGGCCTGGGCTTACCTTTGAGCCATGACATTGTCACGGCGCACGGGGGGAGCATAACCGCAGAGTCCTCCCCTGGCAAGGGAACTGTGTTTTGCATCGAATTGCCCCAGACCAGAAGGCAGGTGCTGATCGTGGACGACCAGGAAGACCAGAGGATAATGACCATGGCTCTTCTTGATGACCTGGACGCGAACCTGGAGTATATCGAAGCTTCCCATGGGGCCGAGGCGCTCCGCAAACTCAACGACATGACGCCCACCCTGATAATCACGGATATTGTAATGCCGGAAATGGATGGGCTCGAATTTATCGCGGAGGCGCGGAAGAAGCAGGCTTTTTCACTTGTCCCGATCATCGCCGCCACCGCCGGCTCCACAGACCTGACAAAGGAAGTGGAACTGCGCAACAGGGTGTTTGAGCTGGGGGCGAGTGATTTTATCGTAAAACCAATGACGCCCCAGGATTTGCTTCCGCGTGTGAAACGGTTTTTATAGAGCGCGGCCTCTTTGGTGGGACGTGTGGCAGTAGGTAGCGCCAGCCGCCTTCTTAGTCTAAAATATAATCAACAGGCGCGCGCCATTTGTGGCCGACACGGATGGGTTGGTGACAGGCTTATGCCGGACCGATTATCCGGTCCGGCCACCTGGCTCATGTTTTCTGCACAGCTATTCAGCTGGCCCAGCTAGCTGGACCAGCCTGGTATCATGGTTCTTTAAGATATTTCAGGAATGGGGAATTGTGGGTGAGCACCATGGTGTCCTGCTCAGTAATAGCGTTTCTATACGCCTCCAGGCTGCGTAAAAACTCGAAGAACTTTGGATTTTTCCCGAAAGCCTCCGCTGTTATCCTGATCGACTCGGCGTCTCCTTTACCCCGGATATTCTGCTCTGCCTTATACGCCTTGGCCAGGAGGATATCCCTTTTCTTGTCGGCGGCGGCTCGAATTATTTGAGCCTTTTCATCACCCTTGGAGCGGAACTGGCGGGCGATCCTCTTTCTCTCCGAGCGCATTCGGTCGAAGACGGACAGCTGGTTGGAGGGGGGAAGGTCGGCGCGTTTAATCCGAACGTCCACGATTTCGACCCCCATTTCAAGCTCCCGCACCTTGGCGTTGGACCGCTCCGTAACCAGGCGCATCAACTCCACGCGTCTGGCGGAGATGATTTCGCTAAGATCATGGGCGCCGAAATCCTGTCTCAATTCTGAGTATATGATATCGCGCAAACGCTCTTCGGCCACTCTTTCGGTCTTTGCGCGCTTATAGAACTTCTCCGGGTCCACGATCTTCCACTTGGAGAAGTTGTCCACCACCAGGGTTCTTTTATCCTTGGTCACCACTTCTTGCGGTTGCACGTCATGGTCCAGAAGTCGATTATCGTAATAAACGACGCTTTGCAAAAAAGGTGTCTTTACATTTAGCCCCGGTTCCTGGATTTTCCGTACAAAGCGGCCGAACTGGGTAATCACCGCTTGTTCGTTTTCATTGACGATAAAAAAAGTGTCAGAGCCAACGAGAATCACCCCTACTAGAAGCAACGGCGCCAAAGTTGTCAATATGCTTTTCATATTCATCGTCCATTCTCCTGGGCAGCAGGTTGTGTTGTTCTGTATGGCGCCTGTCGCCTGGAGCCCTGATCCCGCCCCAGGGATAGCAGGGGAACAAGCGAGCTTAAAGAGTCGCTGTCTATGATCGTCTTATCCGCCTTGCTCAAAATTATCTCCATTGTTTCCAGGTACAGCCTCTTTTTGGTTATATTGGGAGCCTTGATATATTCGGCCAACTGGGATTCAAATCGAAGCGCGTCGCCCTCGGCCATGCTCACCTTCTGGGCGGCATAAGCCTCCGCCTGGGCCACGATCTGGGCCGCCTTTCCACGGGCCTGGGGGATAATAGCGTTGTCGTAGCCTTCGGCGTCACGAATCAGGCGGTTCATGTCCTCCTCGGCGTTGTTCACGTCATGGAACGATTCCTTTACCGCCTCTGGCGGGAAGACATCCTGCAACTGCACCAGGTTTATAGTGACCCCCGCCCCATACAGATCCAGAATGCTTTGCATAACGTCGTGAACCTCCTGCTGGATCTTGCTCCTGCCGACGGTGAGCACATCGTCGATAGGGCTGGACCCAACCACCTCGCGAAGCGCCGCCTCCGCCACGTTGCGCACGGTAAATTTCAGTCCTTCATCGGCAAGGTTACGCACGGACCCAAGCCTTGGGTTCTCGTTTCTGTCCAGCTGAGGGTCTGAGATTCCGAACATAAATTGAGCGGGATCCTTGATCTGGTACTGTACAGACATCTGCACATCGATCATGTTGATCCCCTCGGTGAGCATCTGGGCCTCTTTTAAAAGGTCAGCGTGGGAAAGGGCTGTTGGCCCCGTGCGAAGGCCCACTTCCACCTTCTTGATCTCCTCCATCCGCACCTTGACCACTTTACCTAGAGGGTAGGGTAAGTTCCAGTGTATTCCTGGTGGGGTGGTGTTCACATGTTTCCCGAACGCCAGCACCACAGCTCGCTCCTGCAGCTGTACGCTGTAGATACCAGTGGCGATATACAACAACAGGAGGGCCATACCCATGAAAACGAAATGAACCCCGCGAAATGACGGCGGCTTGAGCTTGCTCAAGTCAAAGTCTTGTATATCTGGAATTTTATCGAATCCTCCGGCCCCTCCGCGACGCGGCGGCCTGCCTTTATCTTCCCAACTCATTATATATACACCTTAATAAGCGCAAAAGATGGAGTATAGCCGTTAGTAGGAAGCTAAGTCAACATAAGCGGTGATGACACATATGGATCAGCCGCTGCCCAACAAGCCTGATGGCGCCCGGCGGCCGATAACCCATCGCGATAAGAGCCAGGGGCTTAGTTTCTTTTCCCTCGGGGAGCCTTTATGGAGTACACGGAGAAACTGCGTCCCTTCCCGTAGGATAGGACATTGGCTTCGACCCACCAAATATAATTACCCGGTCCCAAAGGCTCGCTCAATGTGACGGAACAGGGCCCGTCGCCATTGCACAGCAGCCCTTTATCCCCCATGTGGATAATGGCGTCGTCCGAGGATTTGCCGACCTTCTGGACATGAAGCTCATAGGTAACTCCGCCTTTGGCCTGGTTCCACCTGAACACCGATACTTCATTTTCGGCGATCGGCCCCACCGGCCCTATCAAGCCATCCGGAGCGGTGGCTGGCCTTATCTTTGATCTTTTACGTTTTGGCTTGGCGCCCACCTCCAGCTTGACCTTGGGGCCGACTACCCTGTACTCAGAATCGATCCTGACCGTGTAATATCCGGCCTCCAGGCGAAGGTTTTGCCTGCAAACATTTGGATCGCATGTGGAGTTGTACACTTCATTGGCTTTCTGAAAGAGCCCCCCCCTCTTCAATGTCCCTTCTATATTAAAGTAATAATTCAATGCGGCCGATCGCTTTATCCAGGTGACCGACATGTGGCCGGCTGGTATTTTTTCTTTGAGAGTAAGAGGGGATATACGAATTATCTTAGGTGATTTGCGTTCTGCCACCACCACAGGGTTTTTCGATTTTTTCGGCGCTGTCGGCGCTTTGTATCTTCTGAAATCAGAAGGCGCTTCCGGTGAGCTTTCGCGTTTTCTTTTGGCTGCGGTTTTTTTCACCTGGGCCAGGTTCTTCACGAACACCCATTTTTGCCCATTAGTCTTGGAGACGAAAGTAAGAGTCGCCCCGAACAGGGAGATCAATCCGCGATCCACGTCCCCTTTTTTCTCACCCTTGCAGCTGGTGGATGTGGTGGTGAAGGTTACATACCTTCCGTCCACCGCCATCTTGGCGACAGTCTTGCACCTACGTCTTGGGACACTTGTGTACAGAGTGAATTTGCTGCCTCTGATTTGGGCCTCCCAGTATGGCTTCACCTTTTGACCATTCAGGGATACCAGGGTCCACTTTCCATTATATGAGGTCTTCTTCTTGGCCGCATCGGCCACCGGGACGCTCAACAATACGAGAAAGGCTACTGCAACAACCGCAAGGACTTGAGCCCGAAGAAGGCAGGCGAAGGCTTTTGCTGACATTACTTTATTACCCCGAATTTTTCCCTTAGGTTCACATGATAATACTCTTCAACACCTTCTTCAATCCCAAAAGGCTCCCAGCCGCAGCCACTGCCAATGGCCCTGGGGCGATATCGAGAGAATCGTGTATATGCGGACAAGAAAGCGGCATATCATGGGGGACCATGCCTCGGCCCCCCCATAATATGTTTGGACAGCTTTGCGTTTATTTAACCTGAAGGATTTTCTTGATCTCCCTTTTGAGCACCTTGCCGATGATGGTCTTCGGCAGCTCCTCCAAAAACACCACCTTCTTGGGAACCTTGTAGGCGCCCATGTTCTCCTTGCTGTAGGCGACTATGTCCTTTTCGGAGATCGAGCTTCCCTCCGCCCGCACGATCACCGCCACCACATTTTCTCCGTATGTGGGGTCCGGCTCTCCGATGATGGCCACGTCCGCCACTCCCTTCATCTTGCGCAGCACCGCCTCGACTTCCGTGCAATAGACGTTCAAGCCGCCGGTGATCACCATCTCCTTCTTGCGGTCCACCAGGAACACGAATCCGTCCTCGTCGATGTATCCCATGTCTCCGGTATAGAGCCATCCATCGATGATAACCTTGGCGGTCTCCTCCGGTTTACCCTTATATCCCCGCATAACCTGGGGTCCGCGGATCAGCAACTCGCCAGTCTCGCCAGGTTTGGCCACTTCGCCCGTCTCCGCATGCAGAACCTTCTGCTCCGTGGAGGGGAGGGCAAGCCCTATGGAGCCGACCTTGTCCCCGCCTATCAGCGGATTGCAATGCGTGCATGGGCTTGCTTCTGTGAGGCCATAGCCTTCCACCAGCTTGCCGCCTGTGATGGCCTCAAATCTCTCTTTGGTGATCCTGGGCAGCGGCGCCGCTCCGGATAGGCAGAACTTGATGGTGGACATGTCATACTTTGTGGTGTCTGGGGTGTCATTGATCTTCTGATACATCAACGGCACTCCGGGAAAGAAGGTGGCCTTGTGTTTCTGGATCAGGGCCATCGCTTCCGCCGCCTCGAACTTTGGGATCACTATCAGCCTCATTCCCATGGAGAAGCCCAGGTTCATCCCCACCGTCATACCGAAAACGTGGAATATGGGGAGCGCCAGGATCATTGTCTCTTTCCCCTCCTCGGCGCCGATGAACCATCCCTTCCCCTGCAGCGTGTTGGCCACCAGGTTCTTGTGGGTCAGTTCCACTCCCTTCGATGTGCCGGTGGTCCCGCCGGTATATTGGTACAGCGCCAGGTCCTCCGCGTCTATCTGGGCGTTTTCCGCTTTCTCCGGGGCCTGATCCATCTGCTCGTCCCACATCAGGTACTTGGCTCCGGTGGGTATGGTCATGTCTCTTTTCTCCTTGAACCGCCATTTCAGCGGCGCCAGCCAGGAGATGGGCCAGGCCATATAGTCCTGCATATTGAAGATGATCACTTTTCCCACATCGGTCTTCTCCACCGCCTTGGAGAAAACAGGAGACATCAGGTTCGCCACCACCGCCACCTTGGCGCCTGCGTCTTTGAGCTGGTGCTCCACTTCATTGACCACATACAAGGGGGAAAGTTGGGTGACAATGGCGCCCACTCGCATCGCCGCCTGGTATGTGATGATCGCCTGGGGGCAGTTGGGCGACATCAATGCCACAACATCCCCTTTGTTCACTCCATTGGCGCGCAACACGTTCATGAACTTGCGCACCTGACGGTCCGTCTCCGCGTATGAATACTCCTTTTTCATAAAGATCATCGCCGTCCGGTCCGGGTACTTTGCCGCTGATTCTTCGAAAAAATGGCCCAAAGGTTTGTCGGGCAGGTCGATCGTTTTAGGAAGTATGGATAAGTCTATGCCACTCATGGTTTCCTCTCGTCTTCATAACTGCGTTTATTGCGTATGTCAAACTTATAAGTAATATATGACATTTTCAAAACGGAGTGCGGAAAATCGAGCGAAAACAGGTGAATGAAATCCACCGCCGCGATCTCTACTTATCACTTGACAGCAATAATCATTGTTTGTATAAGTTTCTGTAGCTTTTATACTTGGATTACAGTCTCTTTAGTTATGCAAATGACAACAAAAGAAAAGTTAATCTCAACCGGTTACAGATTCAGCTCCCTTGCCACGGCGGCGATAGCAATAGCCCTTTTGGTGGCCGGGTGCAATTCAGGCTCTGACGGCGGCGGCGCCAAGCAACCCCCCGGCGAATTCACGCCCGGCCTCTACAGCATAAAAATAGAGATTGCGGACGTAAGATGCTCCGATGGCGCGCAGGAAAGAAAGGGATATGGCTTTAAGGGCCAGATCGACCGTAAAGGCGAGTTCCTGACCCTGATAAGAGAAGGCGAACCGGCCGGACGGGGCCATGCCCTGGCCGATGGGGAATTCCACCTCTCCGCCAACATCGAGGATTCCGGATACACGCTGGCGGCTGCCCTGGAAGGAAGCTGGACGGCGGATGGAGTGAGCGGGCTTAGCCAGGCCATCTGGACCACCCCTGAAGGATCGTCATGTCAGCAGATTTCCCAATTCACCGCCACATTGACGGAGGGCTCATAATGAATAAGAGAATCTGCGCATGGACTATGGCGTTTCTGCTTGCCTTGGC
>JAOUNV010000317.1 GCA_029880775.1 Nitrospinota bacterium
GCCAGCGCGGGGGCGTATTACGAGCGGTTCGCCGATAATGGGAAAGCCGACCTTCTCTACAGCCCGGAGAAGAGCAAAGAAGCGAGCTCCTACGATTACATTGTGATCGACGCGAAGCTGGAGACATACCTTTTTGAAAAAGAAGTACGGCCCCGGATGCTAGACCTTAAGTACTGCCTTGCTTATGAAGAAGACCTTCTGTTTGTGTTCAAGAAACAAACCGGGACACAGGAAGCGGCCAAGCAATGCAAAAGGAAAGATACGCTCGTATTCCAATCACGTTTTCTTTCATTCGACGCAGTGAACCTGCCCTTCTCCGTCGGCAAGGACACCCGGCTGAACCACTACTCACCCCAGATCGTCCGGGCGGCTTTCGCAAAGATCACACCACCGGGCCACATGCTGTATGGGCCATACATCCATCTTCCTCCTGGCCAATACCAGGCTCGGTTCCTGATAAAATTCGAGTATGGAAGCCGGGAGGGGGCCATCCGCCTGGACGTTGCCGCGCGGCAAGGGAGCGTAATATTGGGGCGGCTATTGGCGCAAGCTGGCGAATATCACAACAATGGCCAATGGCAATGGATCGAGTTTCCCTTCACCATCGAAGAGGGGAACATGGACGATGTGGAACTGCGGGTTTATCACGATGGAAACGTCAATGTTTCTGTCAGGCATGTTTCCATTGGGATGAGCGAGGACTCTTATTTGGGTATGCATAGGTAAGCCTGCCTCCCGGCCAGGTCAGCATTGCTCTATTCTCTCGTACGAGGACTCCAGCTTCCCCTCGCCCCAGTAGCCATAGAAAGCTCCCCCGGCAGGAGAGCACTCGAAGGTGGAATGAGCCACTTGCCTGGCCCCACCAAGCCCTACCATCACGGAAACCTGGGTGTGGGGGAAGATCGGCCCACCACAATTGGCGCATGCGGCGCCCAGCTTTTCCAGCCTCGCTTCCTCGCATGGCAAGCATCGAATGGCAAGCTCTGTTTTCACACTGCGCCCTCGCCAAAGGATTTGCGCTTCGCCAGGGCCGAAGGCCTTTGCGCAATCGGCGCATTTGCGTCTAGTCACTTCTTCAGTTGTCCCTTCATCATTTTCTCGGTTTCCTGGGTGGCCGTTATGCATAGTTCAGTCACTCGGTCCAGATCGTCGGTCATATGGATGCATTCCAGGTCCGCCTCGTCGATGTAGCCGAGCCGGAGAGACTGTTCCCGCACCCAGCCTATCAGCCCTCTCCAGTATTCGCTCCCTACCAGGATCATCGGAAAGGGTGTAATCGTTCTGGTACGGATCAATGTCAGCGATTCGAAAAGCTCGTCCAGGGTGCCGAACCCGCCGGGGAATATGGCGAACGCCTGGGAGTACTTTATCAGCATCACCTTTCGCACAAAAAAGTGCCTCAACTGCATGGAGTGGGTGGTATAGGCGTTGGACGTCTGCTCCTGGGGCAGGTCTATGGCCACTCCGGCGCTCAGCCCACCAGCCTCGAAGGCCCCGCGATTGGCCGCTTCCATGACACCTGGCCCGCCGCCGGTGATGACGTTGATTTTTGCCCTGGCCAGCTTTCCCCCCAGCTCCCTGGCCAGCTTGTAATACTTGTCATCCTCAGTTGGCTGGGCCGAGCCGAATACCGTCACCATCGGCTTCAAGTTCGCCAGCAGGCTGAACCCGTCGACAAACTCGGCCATAATCCCAAGAAGACGGCGCGAATCCTCCGCCTCCATCTCGTCTATGAGATAGTAGTATTCTCTGCTGTGTCCATTGTTCGGGCTATTAATCATTCAGATCCAGGCTCCGTTAAATAATCCTCTATCCATTCTGATAATATAACAAATGACCGGCGCCGAACGTGAAATTGCGCCGGACGAGAGGCGCACTTATGGACAGGTCCAGGATTGTTGATACTCTAGAGGAGATAGCCCTGCTCAAGGAACTGCTGGGCGAGAACCCGTTCAAGGTCCGCGCATACCACTCCGCAGCCAGGGCCATCGCCGCCTCCGACGAAGATATCGGCGCCCTGGCCGCCACCGGGGAGCTGACAAAACTCAAAGGGGTGGGTCAACGTATCGCGGAGAATATAGCCGCGCTCGTAAACTCCGGAGCGGCGCCGGAACTGGACGAGCTGCGCTCTAAAGTCCCCCCTGGAGTGGTGGAGATGATCCGTGTCCCCGGCCTGGGGCCGAAGAAAGCCCAGGTCCTGTGGCGAGAGCTGGATATAAAAAGCGTGGGAGAGCTGGAATACGCCTGCGGCGAAAACAGGCTGGCGGAGCTGAAGGGATTTGGAACAAAAACCCAGGAGAATATCCTGGATGGAATCGCGCTGATAAAAAAGTTCGCCGCCAGGTTCCTGCTGCCGGAGGGGATGGCCGCCGCCCAAGCCATTATGGCGCTACTGAGCGAGACTCCGGAGGTGGAGCGTGCCGCCATCGCAGGCTCCGTGCGTCGGGGCAAGGAAACCGTCAAGGATGTGGATATAGTCGTCTCCAGCGGCCAACCGGAAAAAGTTCTGGAGCGGTTCGTTTCCGCGCCTGAGGTGACCAAAGTAATCGCCCGTGGCGCCACCAAGGCGGCAGTGATCACTCAAAGCGGCATCCATGTGGATTTGCGCGTGGTATCTGACCATGAGTTTCCCTTCACGCTTCACCACTTCACCGGCTCCAAGGAGCACAACACCGCCATGCGGGCCCGCGCCGGGGCCATGGGGATGAAGATGAACGAGTATGGCCTGTTCCGTGGGGAGGAGAGGATAATCTGCGTCGATGAGCGGGAGATATTCGGAGCTCTGGGACTGGGCTACATCCCCCCGGAGCGCCGGGAGAATATCGGTGAGATCGAACAGGCGGAAGACGGCGTGGAGCCGAACCTGGTGGAGCGCAAAGATCTGCGCGGAATATTCCACCTGCACACCACGTATAGCGACGGGCTGGAGACCCTGGAGACCATGGCCCGGGCCTGCATGAAACTGGGGTGGGAGTATATGGGAGTGTCCGACCATAGCCGCGCCGCCCACTACGCAGGCGGGCTGTCCATAGACGACCTGAAGCGCCAGAGTGACGAGATAGACCGGCTCAACGAAAAGCTGACCGGTTTCCATATCTTCAAGGGGGTGGAGTCCGACATCCTGGAGGATGGGAGCCTGGACTACCCGGAGGATGTACTGGCCACTCTCGACTTTGTCATAGCCTCCGTGCATATGCGCTACAAGAAGGAGGACGAGGCGAGGATGACCAAACGGCTGACAGCGGCGATCATGAGCCCATACACCACCATGCTGGGCCACCCCACCGGGCGGCTGCTGCTGGCGCGGGACTCGTACCCTCTGGACATGGGGGCGGTGATCGAAGCGTGCGCGGAGCATGATGTGATCATCGAATTAAACGCAAACCCGCAACGGCTGGATATAGACTGGCGGGAGATCGGCAAGGCGCAAAAGGCGGGTGTCATGATATCGATCAACCCGGACGCCCATCGCGTCCCCGGCCTGGATCATGTGACTTATGGAGTTATG
>JAOUNV010000045.1 GCA_029880775.1 Nitrospinota bacterium
CAATTCCAGCTGTCGTTATCATTGCCTCCGTCGTTGTTCCCCTCTCCATTGGCCCAGTTATGCTTTTCGTTGTACGACACCAGATCGTTTAGCGTGAATCCGTCGTGGCATACCACAAAGTTTATGCTGTTCAATGGCAGGTGGCCGCTGGCCTGGTACAGGTCCGCGCTTCCAGACATCCTGGCCGCCAAGGCGCCCGTCGTCCCCGGCTCTCCCTTCACGAATTTGCGCACATCATCGCGATAACGCCCGTTCCATTCCGCCCAGCGATATCCTGGGAAATAGCCGATCTGGTACAACCCGGCAGCGTCCCACGCCTCGGCGATAATCTTCACATCGGCCAGGCTTTCGGAAAGCTCTATGTTCCACACAACAGGCGGGTGGGCCATCGGCGCGCCATCCTCACCCCGGGAGAGGATGGAGCCCTCATCGAAGCGGAACCCATCCACATGCATCTCGTTCACCCAGAACTCCAGGCATTCGACAATGAACTTGTCCATAATCGGGTGGTTGCAGTTCATGGTGTTGCCGCATCCGGAATAGTCCATGTAGTACTGTTTGTCGCCGTTGACCAGATAGTAATAGATGCTGTTGTCGATCCCCTTGAAGTTGATCACGGGCCCCTGGTGGTTCCCCTCGTTTGTATGGTTGAACACCACATCAAGAATCACCTCTATCCCCGCCTTGTGCAGAGCCTTTACCATGTCGCGAAATTCGTTTAAGTGTGTTCCATCCTCCGGGGAGACGCAGAACGCGCGATGAGGGGCGAAGAAACTGACCGTGCTGTATCCCCAATAGTTAAAAAGAGGCTGGCCCTCCTGATCCATCCGCAGAATCTCGGTCTCGTCAAATTCAAAAACGGGCAACAGCTCCACCGCCGTCACTCCCAGTTCTTTTAGGTATGGGATTTTCTCCATCACCCCGCGGAAAGTCCCAGGGTGCTTCACATTTGAGTTTTTACTTTTCGTAAATCCCCTCACGTTCATCTCGTAAATAACAGATTCGTTCATAGGGCGGCGCAGGGGTTCGTCCCCTTCCCAGTCATAGCCTTTATGGTCGATAACAACGCTGCGAAGCGATGTCCTCATGTTGTCATTGGGTCCGCAGGCGTTCACCCGGTTCCACAGGTTGTTCGTATTCCCCTTGGCGTAGGGGTCTATCAGCACCTTGTTGCGGTTGAACCGATGCCCGTTCCACGGCTCGTCGGGGCCATCCACCCTGTACGCGTAGTGCATTCCAGTCTTCAGGCCCTCCACATATACGTGCCAGAAGTGAAATGACTTGTTTGTTTTCGGGTCTAGGGCTATTACCTGAGTCGGCTCCGGGTCGTCATGTTTGTTAAACAAAAGCAGTTCCACGCCGGTTGCGTTTTGGGAAAAGAGCGCGAAGTTTACGCCCGACTCATCCACGGTGGCGCCCAATGGGTGCTGCCTGCCGGATGACGTTTTATATTTCATTTGCCGTCCTCCTTTGATTATTTGCGGTCACTGGTCCTGGTTTATCCGGAAAACTCCTACTTGTCAGAAAGAATGTCTATGATTTTCCGGGCGAACAAATGGCAGTGTCCGCCGGAGCGCCCGGTCACCAGGTCGCCATCCACCACCACATCCTCGTTCACGTATTCCGCCCCATACGCTATGGCGTCGCCGATCAGGTTGTTGTGGACCACCACTCTGCGCCCCTGCACAAGCTCCGTGGCAGGCGCCACAAGCCACATTCCGTGGCAGATGATCCCCTTGAGGATCGACTTGTTGGCGAACGCCCGGCGCAGAAACTCGGTAGCGGGGGGAGTTTGGGTGACATCCTCCGTATAGCGAAGCCTGTCCGAGACCATTCCGGATGGGACGATTATGGCCGAATAACTCGCCAACTCCTCGTCCGACATTCCCTCAAAGCTCTCGTTGCAGTCCATGGGGACTTTATACTCATGGCCTTTGAAGGTTATTTTTTCCTGGCCCCACAGCCGGGTCAGAAAATGCAGCTCCGCCCCCTCCTCCGGGAAACGGTATTGGTAATAGAAGATCTCGTTTTCGTAGAAATCGCCTTCGAACAAGACTCCGATCTTTTTCCCTTTAAGCTTCATAATATTATCTGGCTCCTTGCTTTCCGATATGTGGCTTTTCACGAATGGCGACTACTCCTTGCCGTCGCGGTCGACTTTCCCCAACGCCTCCGAGGCGCCGCCCAGCATATACAAAACATCTATCCCCAATATGATATTGGTGAATCCCTGCTTGATACGCTCGTTGGCCTGGTCCGGGGAAGTGGTTATGATTCCCGCGGGCATGTTTACCTTCTTACAGGCGGCCAATACCTTCTGAATCTCCGCCTCAACCTTTGGGTCGGTGGTTTGCCCCAGCATCCCCATGCTGCCGGAGAGGTCCAGGGCGCCGACCATTATCGAGTCCACCCCCTTCACAGCCAATATCTCGTCGATGTTTTCCACAGCCTTGATATGTTCGATCATCAGGATCGTCAACACTTCATCGTTGGCGGTCTTCATATACTCCGGCATATGCAAGCCATAGCACTGGGCCCTGGACAATCCGGCGCCCCGCTCTCCCCAGGGGGGATACTTCATGGCGCGCACAGCCGCTTCCGCCTCCTCGGCGCTGTTCACCAGCGGAATGATGATTCCGTCCGGGCCGGTGTCCAGCATTCTTTTAATCAGGGTTTTGTCATTCCAGGGGACCCGTACAATCGTGGTGATATGGGCGCCATTGGTTGTCTGTAGCATGGCCTGGACTTCCGCGACACTTAGTGAGGAGTGTTCTGTCTCAAACCAAAGCCAGTCAAAGCCCAGGTGGGAGAAAAGCTCCGCCACCACCGGGCTGTTCATGGTGATCGTGGCGCCGATACAGACCTTGCCTGCCGCAAGGTGGGCTTTCATTCTGTTCATGTCTCTGCCGCCTAACGAGTTCATTTCAAATCCTCCAGTTTTTTTTGTTTAACACCTCAATGGCGCCATCCGATCCCCTTATGGAATCGAGGCCCTAAAATTATCTTCAGCTATTGTCCATGACCTCAAGAATGCGCCTCCGGGATTCGGCGTTCTTCGCGTTCTCCGCGATGTTGCGCTGTGTCAGTCCCGAATACTCCTCCATATCCACCCGGCCACCGTTCTTGATAAGGAATCGAATCTGGTCCAGGTATCCCTCCAAATGCTCAGGATCGGCTGTTGTCGACCTAAGCACAGTGTCGTGCATGGCGGTAAGCCCGTTCACCACGGGGATCTCGTTGATCCCATCCGCCAGCCTTTCAGGTGTCATATGTTCCGCGCACATCTTCAGTATCTCCAGGTGGTTGAACACCGCCGCTCGTATGATGGTCTGAACGTCCATCGGATGTTTCTCATGGAGCATCGGATCGGCGCCCTTCTCCAGCAGATATTTGGCCAGCTGGTTGCGAAGGCGCGCCACATCCTCGTTGGGAGGGAACCCGTTATTCCCCGTCGCCACCACGATCAAGGGGGGCTGCTGCAGAGGACCGCCCAGGCGGTTTACATTTACTTTGCGTACTTCAATCAGATCCTTAACTGCGGCCAGTGTCGATTCGGCGGCGCCCGGATCGGCCGCGACCTTTTTTAACCCCCCCTCAATTACACGGATAAGTTCATCAGCCAAATCCTGCCCGGCCTTCTCGCTCTCGGGGATCGTGGGGGCTATCCGGGCAAGATATGTTTTATACGCGGCCGCTTTGGCCTCTGCGGGAGTGTCGTATGGCCGGACCAGATCCATCATCTTCTGGTTCTGGAACTGGGACGCCATCTCCATCGCCCCCAGGCCTCTTGCCGTGGGGATGGATGTATCCGCGCCTCTTTTTAATAGGAACTCGGCGAGCTCAAGCTTGCCATAGAATACGGCGTTCATCAGTATGGTGTGCCCGTTCACATCGAAAACAGCGTTCAGCTGATCCGGCTTATGATCGAGCAAAACTCCGGCTGTGCGGGCGCTTCCGGATTGACCTGCGAAATGCACCGCCAGCGCTTTTGACTTTTGGTGGGCTATGTCAACGTCCGCGCCATTTTTCAGAAGCATTTTCACTACATCGCTGTGGCCACGGACCGAGGCCCACAGAAGAGGCGTCCACCCATCCTTGTCATATTGATTCGGGTCGTTGCCTTCTTTGAGCCATACCAGCAATCCCTCAATGTCTCCTGCTTTGCTTAGCTTGTTTGCTGTGTCAATCACGGCGTATCGCCTCCTTTAAACATCTTGTTTTTAACCGTTTTCACCAGCCATATCGTTTCAGCCCGTTATCGAGCACGTTCACAAATTGCTTTCCAAATTCGTGCGAGCATTGCAAAGAACGCGCTGTGATGAACGGATAATCGACAACAACCGATGTCTTTTTGCCAAAATTCCCGTGGTACGCGCCCTCCGGGCCGACGGCGTCGGTCAGCATATATTCCAGGCAATATGGAGGCGGCCCCATATTCAGATCAGTCCCCAAAAATCCGGTCCCGTCGTGATAGTCGTATTCTATGCAGTGACCGGTGACGTTCTTGCCACGGATGATCGATTTGCGCTCGTTGAAGTCCCGGGCGAAGATGAGGCAGGCCACGGAGTAACAGATGGCGGCGATCGGCTTGCCGTTTTTGTGAAATCCAAGGATCAGATCGTGAAGGCGCTGGTTGTTCACCATGTCGATAATCGGCCCACTGCCGCCCACCAGCATCAGGCCATCGTATTCATCCAGGCCGCTGTGCAGCTGGTTGAGCTTTTCATGATAGTTTTCCAGATCCCGCAGGAAATCGGGAGCGCTGGAATATGGCCTTTCGGGAAACCATTCGGTGAGGTTTATGGGATTGTTCAGTTTGGGACTGTCTTTGAATTCTAGGACCTGTTTCGCGTCCTCGGCGGTGGTGACACAATAGCCCAGGGGAGGGTCTATATAGGTTGTGTCATAGCTTGGTGGAAGAGCGTTTGGCCTTTCCCCTTTTGGTGTGACGAAAACCAACTCGTATCCGGCCTGTTCAAGCTTGACCATCGGACCGGTCAACTCCACACCCCAATAGCCGAAATTTGACAAGACCGTTAAAATCTTTTCCACCCTACCCCTGTCACTTAAAAAAAGCACCACCGATCATGACGCTATCGCCACAATCACGAAATATAGAAATATGTGTATTTACACACAAAGCCAACCGCCAAGTCAATTAGTTAATTCATAATGTTATTGGCGCTCCTAAATAGATGTAATTAAAAGGTTGTTTGCTGAGTAAAATGGGATATGAGACGGACTGTATGGAACGATAGATTACATATTGGCGTGAGTTGCTTTGTGCGGCGATGGCGGTAATTTTTATTTATCTTGCCTCATCCAACCGACGAGACGAATCGGCGTTTCCATGTGGCTGGATTCAAGTGTCTCGTAAAAGTCTTGTCAGTAGCCGATCCATGATGTTGGCGAAATTCTGGACATTTTTTTTCGATAACGCCGATGGGCCACCGGTCTCCATCCCGGCGCTTCGAAGGTCCGCCATCAGGTTACGAGCGGCCAGGCGTTCACCGATATTTTTCTCTGTATACTCCATTCCCACCGGATTGATGGCATGGCAACCCTTTGCCACCACCTTGGCCGCCAGAGGGATATCGGCAGTGATCACAATATCGTTGGGCGTGACACCCTCCTCAATATAGTGGTCGGCCTCGTCGGGTCCACTGTTGACCACAGTGAGGCTGAAGAGCGGGTTTTCTGGAATGGCCATGTATGAGTTGGCCACCAGCTTGACCTGAGAATTGGTTCTTTGCGCCGCCTTGTACACCATTTCCTTGATGGCCCTTGGGGCGGCGTCCGCGTCTATCCAGATAATCATGGGAGATTATAACGCATGTCCGCGATTAGCGGCGCCTGGAGTTTAGTTGGGTCTATTATATGGTGGAGTGACTTCGGGTGGCTCTGCTTTCAGAGAATTGCCTATGCCCTATATCCGCTCCAGGCTTCCCCGGTCCACCCATCCGCTGTGGCCGGAGGCTAGCGTCACGAAGATATAGTTGCCTTCCACCCGGCCCAGCCGCACTACCGTCGCCTCGTGCAGTGTGAACACCGGGTCCGCATGGGCGGATGGGTCTGGGCGCGCCGGGGCTTCTTCCGCCATCACCACCGCATGGGAGCGATCCTCGAAGCTGATTATCCGCGCTACGGCAAGCGCGCCGGAGAATGCCGTGGCGGCGATCAGGATGGTCATGGCCATGGCGATCCTTCTTCTACCAGCGCCGGGCCGGACCAAAATCAGCGCCAGCGCCGCGCAGGACGAGGCGAGGTACAGGCCCAGGGCGATGTATGTGACTTTTTCTACCGACCCCAATTCGAGCAACCATTCCAGCAACGTTGCCGCGATCCCGCGCTCCTGGAAAGCCTCCCGATCAGCCTTTGTGTTGGTTATGAGCTCAAGGTTAGCCCTGGTGTCCTCGTCGCCGGGGCGCAGTCTTTCGGCTCTTTTAAAATGGAGAGTGGCCTTTCCTGTGGCTCCCATTTTCAGGTACGTGGCGCCGATGTTATATTCCAGGTCTGGGTTCTGGACCGGAATCGACTCGTACAGTTTTAGCGCCTCCGCGTATTGTTCCTTCGCAAACAGCGCATTGGCCCGGTTATACACCTCCGCCGGACCTGCCCATGCGCCATGGGCAAGGGAAAGAAGAAGCAGGACCGCAGCCGGGATGAATCGTATGGTCATTTGCGCCCCTCTATTTCCATGGTCTTCACCAGCCCCCTGGTTTTTTCCAAAAGCAGCTTCATCCGCTCCGGCGCCGGGCGGGCATAGCGGGCCATCTCCACGGCGGAGAACAGCTCGTCGAAATCTTGCGCCACGCCGTTATCCATTTCCCCCAGTCGCTCCGCCACAGCTTCCCTGGTGACAGATGGGGCGGGGATGTTCCACTTATCCGCCAGGTAGCCACGGGCCGCCTGGTCCAGTTCGGCGAAAAACATTTCCGGCTCAGCAATGCCCGCCGCATGATCCAGCCTTTGGCGCGCTGTGGTGGCTGCGGCCATAGATCTTGCCAGCGCCGAGTTCTCGCCCAGCCTCTCCCGCCGTCGGCGATACACCCAGGCCAGCAGCAGCAATGGCGCCGGGGCCACGATCACTCCCCATATCCACTGTCGCCGGTGGGGGGGTGTTCCCATGTCAGGCAGGGCTGCGATATCCGGCTTGATATACCTGGCGGTCACTGCCCCAGGCTCTATGGTGGAGCGGGGGAGGGCCTGCTGCGGGGCTGCGGCTCCCCCTGTTACGGTGACCTGCCCGGCGCTTGCGGAGTATCGCTCATATTTGCCGGTCTGTGGGTCAAACCATGACGTGGCCAGGGGAGGGAGGGCCCAAACGCCCTCTTTGCGGGCGATGACGGGATACTCCACTGTTCTTTTGGTGACAAGTCTATCGCCAGTTTTTATCAGCTCGTCGGAGATTTTCGGATCGTACGCATCGAACCAATCCCCCTTGGGAGCAGCCGGGGGTGTGGCTGGTTTCAGGTATCCGTTCCCCAGCACCGTAAATGTCAAAAACAAGCTATCGTTAAGTTTTACCGAAGGAGAGCTGGAGGTCAGTGATATTTCCGGATTGGAGACCACCATTCCGGAGAACTCTTTCGGCGCACCTTCGTCAGGTAATGGGGAAACTGTGATATCCACCGGCCTGGTGATAAGTTTTCGTCGGCGAGACCATGGATCCACGGAGGCGGTGAGCACAGCCGGGTCCACGGTCAGCTTACCGGGGGTCAGAGGCACAATTGCGTACCGGATTCTGGATAGGGCGTATTTTCTGCCGTTTCTGGTCTCCAGTGTGGTTTTTTCCGCATCGCCGTTGGCGTGCAAGAGCTCCTCCACCCAGAATCCCTCGAACTTCGGTTTCCGGTAGCCAGGTTTTTCCCAAAGGTCCACCGCCCGCCAGAAGGAGAAGGTGGCCACAGCTTGTTGGCCCAGCCACAGTTTTGTTCTATCCACTTCCATGGTGACGAACAAGTCGTCTTCGGCGCTCTTCGTGTGGCGTTGGTTTCCGAAAGGATCCATGGCGCCTGGCGGATTCTGGAAAACGCCCTTGCGGTTTCGTCCGGAGGAGGGGGGCGCTGGCGCTGATCCGTCTACGGTGATGGTCACCGGCTTTGTGCTGTATGTTTTGCCATTGTACTTGACGGAAATAGGGGGGATAGTGTACGCCCCTTCGTCCGGCGCCACCAATTGGTATGTGATCGTGCGGGAGATTTTCATGGATAGGCCGGATATGGCCATACTCTGGCTGGTGGATTTCCCCAGTGTCTGGATGGGGCCGAAGTCCGGCTGCCCCGGGTCCGGAATTCTCTTTGCTCCAGAAGCTTCCACTGTGACTGTAAACAGGAAGCCGGAACCGGGAGGCACTTTGTTTCTGGAGGCGGAGGCGGAGATGGAGATATCCTCCTGGGCGGTGGCCAGGCGAGGAACGGCGAGAAACGCCAGTGCGCAAGCCGCCAGGGCCAGCCCGGAAAGAAACCGGGGCGCCGCAGGGCGCATGGTCAGGTTCATTTGGGAAACCAAGAGATAAAAATGGGAAGTTGGGAAAACGGGAGGCGGAAGGGGAAAAGCCCTTGGCCAGGCAGAGCCCGCCGCCTCGTATTATTCTGGATGCCTCCGTTCATATTCCGGATAAAGCTGAGTTTCTTCCCATTGGATTCTGATGTTGAGCTTGCCCACCAGAGCCCCGAAATCGCGGATAAAGTCGAGACCTTCCCCGCCGTCCTTATATTTAGTGAAAAATTCCAGCGCCGCCTGGGACACCCTCTGCATATCCTCAGACAGCATGTCCAGTTTTCTTTTCAGGGCTGCGTCGCTCTCCGCGTCCTTATACAGGGGCGGGTACAGTTCTTCGT
>JAOUNV010000046.1 GCA_029880775.1 Nitrospinota bacterium
TTCAGGTCGCCATCGGTGAGGACACCTGTGAGCCGTCCATCTTCATCCACAATACTGAGCCCGCCGAGCCTGCTATCCACCAGCGCCACCACCGCCTGGCGCAGGGACACGTTCTGCTGCGACACAGGGTTCACTCCTGGCGCCAGCAGGTCGCACACCTTTGCGGTGAGCAAAAACCCCAGCCTGCCCGCCGGATGGAACCGGGCGAAGTTCTCCGGCTTGAAATCGCGCGCCACTATCAGGGCTCCGGCCAAGGCGTCGCCAATGGCCATGGCGGCGGTGGAGGAGGTCATGGGCGCCAGGTTAAGCGGGCATCCTTCCGTCTCCACCATCATAGGCAGTGTCACGTCCGCCTTTGCGGCCAGGGGGGATTGGGGTTGGTTGGTTATGGCTATGGTCGGGTTATTGTTGTTTTTCAGGAAAGGAACCACTTCCAGGATCTCCCTGGTCTGACCGCTTTTGGAGATGAGGATCGTGGCGTCCCGGGGGCGGATAGCGCCCAGGTCGCCATGCAGCGCGTCGCCTGCGTGGATATAGGCCGCTGGCGCGCCGGTGCTGGTGAGAGTGGCTGCGATCTTTTGCCCCACAAGGCCGCTTTTCCCCAAGCCGATGATGTATATGGTTCCCTCGCAGCGAAGAAGAATTTTTGTGGCGACGCTGAACGCCTCCGAGCGGACCACGTCGCCGAGCCTGCCAAGAGCCTCCGCCTCTGCGCGGATCACGATTGCCGCGGCTTCGATCGCCTTGTCCATGGAGTCGTCGCTCATGGCCGCCGTCCGCGAATGTAGCAGTCGAGATAAGTCATAGTTGATTTCATCGCCGAATTATATACTCTCAAGGGGAACATTGGCTTTATAAAATACGAGAATTCTATTGGATACACAGATTAGCCTTCGCTCCGGAAACAGGCGGCCCGGATTTGGCGCCAGGTTGAAGAGCGTACTCGTCATCACGGGGGCGCTGGCGCTGCTGTTTGTGCTCTCCGCCTTCACTGGAGCATACAAACCGGTGGAAAGATGGCTCTCCTCCTCTGAATATTCCTCTACATGTGATTATATAGTCCTTCTTCCGGCCGGGCCGGTGCCCAATTCCGCCACCCTGGCCCGCGCGTACAAAACCGCCGAGGAATACGCCAGGAACCCCACCGCCAAGGTTATCGTCTCTCACAAGATGGAAAAGCGCTACATCGGCTCCACATTGTGGACCATCAAAGTGGAGCTTATGCTTCGCGGCGTGCCCAGAGAAGCGATCATCCTGGAGAAAAAGGCGCGCTCCACCAACGAGCACGCCAAGTATCTAAAGGAAAGTAAGTTTGGGGATTATCAAAAGAACAGCTACCTGCTGGTTACCTCCCCCACGCATATCATGCGCTCTGTGATGGCGTTCCGCACGGCTGGTTTTAAGCGGGTGTATGGGGCTTCCGCCACTGCGGAAAGCGGCTGGGAGGATATGGGCCAGGGGCTTTTCCTGCGATACCAGGCTTGGGACAGGCTGGTGGATCAGATACTTGTTATCCGGGAATTGATGGCAATAGCCTTTTACAAGCTACGGGGTTGGGCCTAATCTATAAGTAGGAGGCTAAGAGCCATGGGACGATTGTATTGCGTGTTCGCCACTGCTGTATTCCTGGCTGGGGTGGCGCTGGCGCCGGGGCTGGCTGGGGCGGGGGAGATCGATGAAATCCGTCAGCGGTTCCACGAAAATGTCGGCAAGAATCTGGCCAAGATAAAGGATATGGCCGCCGTGGAGGATGTCTCCACCCGTCTGCCTGGGGGGAAGACTTTGCGCCAGCGGGTGAAGCTGTTCACCAAGGGTCCGATGATTCGGTATGAAGTGCAGGCCTACTTGAGGGGCGGAGCGGTGTTAAAATTCCTAACCATCTTCAACGGCGAGCAGGCATGGACCATCACACCGGCCGGTAAGTTGGTCGAGATCGGTCAGGATACCCATGGCGGCGCCCGGCCAGATCCTGTTTTGAAATATATCGGGCTTTCATTGGGGCCAGACTCAAAGATTGTGGGCAAGAAGAGGTTTGAGGGAAAACCGGTGGTGATTGTGGACAATGGCGCCGGGCAGACTCTCTGGCTGGATGAAACGGCCGCGATTCCACTTAAAATGGAGGCGCTAAGCCCGGTTGGGTCCAAGGCGGAGTGGATATTCCATAATTTCAAGCGGGTAAACCAGGTGGCGGACATACCGCATGAGGTCAAGTTTATCGCGGATGGCGCCGTTTTCTATCATCATGTCATGCTGGTGGCGCTCAACGCCGGTCTGGCGGATTCTCTTTTTGATCCCTTTGCCTTGGCCGACGCTCAGCCGGAGCCGACCACTCCCATCTCCCCGGAGCCAAATCCTGGTGCGCCGGTCCCACCGACTATCCCGCCACATATGGGGAACTGAAACCGCCTTTTGTTTGGTTGTACTCAGAGCGGATCATCTTTCAGATTGCCTGGCAGGCTTCATCACTCCATAATGATTCCCCATGTTGAGCTGTAGAATACCAATGACTTCGGGAGCCGGTGATGAGCTTTCTTGACGTGTTAATTGTGGGCGCCTACCTGGCGTGTGTCACCGCCATGGGATTTTTCTTTTTCAGGAGGGCCTCCACATCCCGGGGCTTTGTGGCGGCGGAGGGGAGACTTAAAGGATGGGTGGTGGGCTTCTCCATCTTTGGCACATATCTTTCCTCCATTTCGTTCATCGCCCTGCCGGGGGCGGCATACTTGGGGGGGTGGAACAGGTTCGCCTTTTCCTTGTCGCTTCCATTCGCCGCATGGGTGGCGGTCCGCTGGTTCACCCGATATTACAGGGAGTCTGGCCAGCTCTCCGCCTACGCCCTCCTGGAGACCAGGTTCGGTGTCTGGGCCAGGCTGTACGCCATGACATTTTATCTGCTCACCCAGTTCGCGCGGGTGGGGACCATCACCTTTCTGGTGGCGCTGACCCTGGAGAGCGCGGTGGGGTGGGATATCCGCATGGTGATCGTGGTGGTTGGGGTGTTGGTGACCATATATACGATGGTGGGGGGCATTGAGGCTGTGATATGGACAGATGTGGTCCAAAGCATCGTCCTGATAATCGGCGCCCTGGCTTGCGCCGCCATTTTGTTGTTCGGCGTCCCTGGCGGCCCGGCGCAGATATTCAGTAGCGGGTGGGATAGCGGTAAGTTCTCCATGGGCCCATACGGCCTGTCTCTCTTCACCACCACCTTCTGGGTGACATTCATATACGGAGTCTTTATCAACCTGCAGAACTTTGGTATTGACCAGAACTATGTCCAAAGATACCTGGCGGCAAAATCGCAAAAGGAGGCGGATCGCTCTGTCTGGTTCGGCGCATTATTGTATATTCCAGTCAGCGCCCTCTTTTTCTTCATCGGTACGGAGCTATTTGTCTATTACTCCCTCCAGCCAGGCCTGCTGCCGGTGGGGCTGGCGGCCGACAAGGTGTTTCCCCATTTCATGATGACCCATCTTCCTGATGGCGTTAAAGGCTTGTTAATAGCGGCGTTGCTGGCGGCGGCGATGAGTACGGTCTCCAGTTCGTTAAACTCTTCATCAACGATATTGATGACGGATGTCTACACACGGTTCCTTTTTCCAGATGCGGACGACCGCCACAAAACCATCTTCCTTAGGCTGTCTTCTCTGGCGCTGGGAGCTTTTGGCGTGGTGGCGGCGTTGCTGATGATCGAAAACAAGGGCGCCCTGGACCAATGGTGGAAGCTGGCTGGCGTCTTCAGCGGCGGGATGCTGGGCCTGTTCCTGCTGGGGATCACCACCCGAGCCGTGAAAAGCGCCCATGCGGCCCTGGGGGTGGCGGCGGGCCTGATGGTGATAGTGTGGGCCTCCATGGATGGATATGGGGGCATGCCGGTGAACCCGTTCCACCCATTTATGACCATCGTTTTCGGCACCTGCGCCATATTCCTGGTGGGGATGGCCGCGGCTATGGCCTTCGGTGGGCGGAGCGCTCGGGGATAGCCGCATGGCTACCGCGCCGAGGGCAACCGGGAAGAATATCGTAGGGTATGGCGCTCCTGCAACCATCGGAGCAATGATGAGTTGAACCTTGATGGGTTAGCCTGGCTGAGGGACCGGGGCTCCTGCTACGGGGATAATCCGCTCTCTCTCCACGTCGCGCAGTATCAGTGTCCCCAGCGGCCATCTGGCTGTTACCTATCCAGGTTGCGAACCATTCGCAGCTTCAAGGCGGCCAGTCGGGCGTTAACTGCAATGTCCCTTATGTGGGTGAGGTTTTCATGAGACGAGTCCAGGACGCTATCATACGCCCCGATGGCCAGCAGACTGTTTGCGGCGGCCACGGCGCCATCTTCGATTCTGGCGATCCTCAGGTATGCGTTACCCAATCCCATTTGGCTCATCGCCCATTGCTGTGGTGTTTTTTCTCTAGTCCTTATGGTAAGGGCGGCCTTGAATGACTCCACCGCATCCTCCAGCACGGCCAGGCCCTCAACGCCACCCAGGCGGGCGCCCAGGAGGGAAAGGGTATTGCCCAGGCAAGAGCGCGACTGCGCCCACATCACCGGATTAGAATCCTTTTTAAATTCGTGGATCGAGTTATTCAACATGGCCACCGATTCCTGCAGCCAGATAACCCCCTCATCGCCATCGCAAATCTCTCCCAGCCGGCAAAGCGCCGAACCCAGGTTCATGGAAACCTGCGCCCGTTTTACAGGATTATCCGCAGTGTCGAAATAGTTTAGCGCCTCTTCCAGCGCTTTTTTGGCTTCCGTTATGTAGTGATACGCGTCCTCTCCTTCGGCGCGCGAACCCAGCGAAAGCAAGGCCGCCCCCAGATTCTGATTGGTGTCGCCCCACTCCTGCGGATTCTCCACCCGGTTATATTCCGTCAAGGCTGTGGCGGATATGGTCGCCGATTCTTTCAAATGTCGTATACCCTCAAGGCCGGTCACCCTTTCGCCCAGGCTGTGCAGGCAAGCCCCCAGATTCGCGCATACTTTCGCCCACAGAAGCGGAGCCGCCTCCCGGGGCAAGCGGTTCAGGGCTTTTTTGTAGGAGGCCGCAGCGTCTTGTAGAAGATGAATAGCGTCGCCTTCACCGCGACTTTCCCCCAGGGCCGCCAGGCAATTGCCCAGGCCGTTATGGATTTTCACCGCCAACATCTTATTGGTAGCATCGGGCGTTGACCATAAAAGACGATTGAATTCAAATATGGCTTTTTTGTATAGCGGAATTGAATTGGCAGTGTTGCCCGCCTTTACGGCGTGCCCCAGGGCCGACAGGTAGGATCGTTCCGGCTCACTTATTGGCTGCAAAAACTCCATCGCCCTGTCTAAATCACCATCAGCAAGCCAGGGGAGGGAGGCGATTTCTACCACCAGTTTTTCCAGTTCTTGAATTTCCAGGGTGGTGATTTCCAGGAATGACGAATCGCCCTGGGCCACACGGTCTGCCGTGGCCGAGTCTCGCGGGATATTTGGTCTAAGCGCGTGGCTGACCGACTCAGGGTCATATCTCATGGCGGCATCCTCCATCCCGGTGGTTACACAAATCCACTACAGTATGGGCAAGCTCGCCTTGCTCCAGAATGATGCCAGACCCTTATGACTTTCCATGACCGGAACCCCAGGCCATCCCTAACCTGTACTAAGGCTTTCCGATCTTCCCTCTTTACGCCTGCGCAAAAACATACCAGCCTCACGCAAACATATTAGACACCATGCCTGTCCGCATGCCACTAATATAGGCCATGCTACCATTATTGGAAAGGGTTGTCATGTGATTTATTTCGACCCGCATCCATATTATCTATAACAAAGTGTCCAGGGCGCAACGTAAGCGCTGATAAGCAAGATATATCAACTACATAGCAATTAACGCAATTCGACACCGGCAAAATGATCCGCCAGAAAAAAAAATGGTAGCCTATTTCCCCACGATCTTCAGGACAAAGGCCACTGAATAGAGCCCGTATGCCACGAATATTCCGCCTATAAGGATCCAGGATAACGAGCCGCTATTTATGCCCTGGAGCGTGAAATAGCCACCCAGGGCGGCCAGGGAGAAACCTAAAATGACAGTCATCACAGACGCGGCCACGCTTCTGCCGGTGGGGGCGTGGCCACGGCGCACCTTGTAGCGCCATTTCATCCTTTCCACGGCTTTCCTGATTCTGGTGGAGACACCAGGTGAGCTGGAGAGATTTTTTTGGCAGAAGGAGCAAAGATTATCTGTGGGCCTGTTGGGGCAGCCGCAATGCGGGCAATCGACAAAATCGCCCCTTACTTTTGGAAAATCTTTTGGAGATTGATCACCTGCCATCGGCTTGCCTCACTACTTCTTTAATCAGAGGTATACTAATTTTTTTCCCCTTTGTCAAGGAGAGCCGGTCGATCCGGGCCAGCGTTTGCGCCTGGCTTGAGGGATCCCTTGGCAGGCGGGTGACCAGCCACAGGGCCGCGTCGGAGGGCAAAGTCATGCGCATGTCCGCAGCCATTTTTATCAGCACTTGCGGCCTGGCTTCATCCCCCACGGGCCGCAGCTTGGCCACATTCCCCCACAAAAGCCGGGTGGATAACCACTGGGGAAAGCTCCATCCGGCAGGATCCACGGATAATGCCGCGGCAAACCGCCCACCGGGCCTGGCGGTGACCTCGTTGTACAGATGAAACACCAGGCTGGCCAGCTCCTCGTTTTCCTGAGCCAACTCCAGCTGGTCTACAGTCAAAAACAGCGCCTGATCCATGGCGGAGACATACTCCTTTAGGCGACCGAAAATGTCCAATTCCCCCCCTCCCCCGGTCAGCGCAGCGCAATCTATATAAATCGCGGCCCTGGCGCCGACCCTACGGCTAGCCACCTTCCCCATGGCGGACAGCAGATGGGTTTTCCCGCTCAATGTCGGCCCATGGATCACCAGGCTTTTCGGCTCCCCCTCTTGAAGGGAGGCGAACCTACGACATAGCTCGGCGCAAGTCTGGTTTTCCAGCCCCAAGATGAAGTTTTGGAAGGAATCGTCCCGATCCTGCGGAAAATCCAGCTTCATCTGAAAGTCAATCATTTTTCTTAATGCTCATTTGCCTTGTTGATAAAGATTAACAGAATACAACCAGGAACACCAGACAGGCTGATTGGCGGAGGCAATTCGCCGCAACGCCTTTTATATCAATGATATAGCTCTGCCCATAATTGCGCCACTTTGTGATAACCCTTTAATTATTAATCAGTTTATCGACCAAACCCACAGGCTTTGCAACAAGTTATCCACAGCTTGTGTGGAAGGTGACGGCGGCGGGATAAGGGACCATTTAAGAGAAAGAAGGCAAATAATACCTGGCCCAGGGGCTGACCCGATTAATAAGGGGCTAGCACGAAAAGGCGTGGCGTTGCCGCCTCTTCACAGCCGTGGCAAACCAGCCTGTTGACATTATTTCCCTGGAGCCATATGGTAACTACCATGGTAGTTGATAATAACCCAGTCAAGCTTCTCGCCTCCCTCGGCCTTACCGAGTATGAGGCGAGGGCTTACACCGCCCTCATCACGGCCCAGCCAGCCTCCGCGTATGGATTGGCCAAAAGAGCCGGCATGCCTACTTCCAAGATATACCAGACGCTGGCTCAGCTGGAAGAGAAGGGGTTAGCCATACCCATGGCTGGAGAAAAAGAGCGGGGTCGCAAGTTCGCCGCATGTGATCCAGACGAATACCTGGCCGCAAAAAAACAGAACATGGCTCAGACTGCGGCTATGCTGGCGCCTCTGCTGCGAGACTTGGCTCCTGCAGGAGAGATTGGCCATGTATGGCCCATAGCTTCCTCGGAAGCGGTGATAGCCCGCGCCAGAAGAATGTTGGGGAAAGCAACAGAGCGTGTGTTGGTCTCCCTCTGGCCGGAGGAGTTTGAGAATCTGCAAAAGGCGCTTGGCTCCGTCGTGGAGAGGGGTGTAAAAGTGGCCGTGGTTCACTTTGGCAAGCCACGGGTAAGCATCGGCGCCACCTTCCATCATCCTGTGGAGCGGGCGATATATCGGGAGAAGGGGGGCCGGGGGCTGACCCTGGTGGTGGATGGCGCGGAGGCGATGATGGCCACATTCATGGAATCTGGCCAGGTGGAGGGGGCATGGAGCCGCAACAGGGCCTTCGTCTCCGCCACGGAGGATTATATCCGCCACGATGTGTATATAACCAAGGTGACCGCGGTCATGGGAAACCAGATGCGGCGGAAGTTTGGCGATAACTATGAAAAGCTGCGGGACGTGTTCCTGGCGGCGGAAGAGGTGTGACATGGAGATTTGCTGGATAAATGGCGAGGTGATCCCGGCCAGGCAGGCGAGGGTGAATGTGCTGGATCATGGGCTTTTGTATGGCGACGGAGTCTTCGAGGGATTGCGGTTTCGCCACGGCAGGGTCTTTCGGCTGGACACTGTACTGAGGCGGCTCTCCCGGTCGGCTGCGGCCATCGGGCTGACCTTGCCGATGAGCCTGGACCAAATGAAGCAGGCAGTTGATGAATTGATTGACGCATATGCGGTGTCAGCAGGGTTTAACCATGGATATATCCGCCTGGTGGTGACCAGGGGCGTGGGCAAGCTGGGCATTGATCCTGCCAGTTGCCAGGAATCCGGCATATTCATGATCGCAGGAGAGCTTTCGATGGTGAGCAAAGAGGTGAGGGAACAAGGCGCCACATTGATCACCGCGTCCACCAGGAAACCGGGGCCGGGCGGACTGGACCCGAGAATCAAATCGCTAAATTACCTGACGAACATAATGGCCAGGATGGAGGCGGCGGCGGCCGGGGCGGAAGAAGCTGTGATGCTAAACCAGGCGGGGTATGTGGCCGAGGGGACCGCCGA
>JAOUNV010000047.1 GCA_029880775.1 Nitrospinota bacterium
CCGAGGCGGAAACCTTGGTAAACCACGCTCTGCTGGTACATTCAAAAGACAACCACCCTGCCGCCTGGGCTTCTACACAAAGCCTGCTGGGGATGATCCTGGCCGCGGCGGCGGAGCAGGCCTCCGGGATGAAGCGTGTAGACAAGCTGGCCCGGGCCGTGGAAGCATTTTCGCTGGCGGTGGAGGAAATGGGGGGTGGCCAGGCCCATGTGCAGGAGCGGTGGGCGGTGGCTATGATGGGTTTGTGCGGGGCTTTGGTGGCATTGGGCGCCGCAGTGGGCAGTGAGCGAGGGCTCGGATTCGTAGAAGAGGCCTTGGCCCTGCTGGATGACGCGGAACCGAGATTCGCCACCATGCCGGGGCTGGGGCTGGCCGATAACGTCCAGCTGGGGCGGGCCGGGGCATTGATGGTCAAAAAACAGATTCAAAGCGCCATATCCGCCTGAAGTGTCATGGTTTTGTGAACCCAATTGCCACATACCTCATCTAACCCTTGAAACGTGCAATATATTTTTGATGGATCTATACCATGCCGATGTATGAGTTTAAGTGTGAGGAGTGCGGGGAGAAGTTTGAAAGACTGCTCCCCTATCTGGACGCCCAAAACCCCCAGGAGTGCCCCCACTGCGAAAAAATATCGGGGAAAAGGGTTGTTTCCGCGCCCAGCGTCTCGGCGGCTTCAGGGTCTGATAGCTTTGGAGGTTCCGGCGGCTACGGAGGGTGCGGCCCCACAGGCTTTGGCTGAGGCAGATAACTAAACGGCCCGTGTGGCCGTGAATATTTTACTTGGAAGGGTTACAATTGGAATCTATCATGAACGGCGTACTCTTTTTTCTGTTAATAATGATGGCGCTCACCTTCTCCGGCGGAGGAGGGGGAGGGGCCTGAGGACCTAAAAGCGATTGCTAGCCTTCACCGTTGGTGAGGCTTAAATATCAGGCGGGGGCGCCGGGGAGGAGACTGACCGATGAAACCTGCGGCTGTTTTCTACCATCCCGCCTCTCTACTTCACGACACCGGGTCCCATCCGGAAAACCCGGCCCGGCTCATTTCCATTGTCGATACTCTAAAGCATTCCTCGTTTGCCGAAAAACTGGCCTGGCCCAAGTTCGGCCCGGTGTCCATGGAAGATCTTACGGCCATCCATACAGAAAAGCATGTGGCGTACATCCAGGAGGGTTGCCAGGGGGGAGGTGGAAACCTGGACCCGGACACGGTGGTGTGCCCCGCTTCCTGGGAAGCGGCCCTGCTTGCCGCCGGAGCGGCTTGCGCGGCGGTGGACGCGGTAATGAAAGGTGAATACAGTTCCGCCTTTTGCTCCGTTCGGCCTCCGGGCCATCATGCGGAGCCTGCGCGAGCCATGGGGTTCTGCCTGTTCAATAACATCGCGGTGGCCGCCCGGCGAGCAATAACCAAGGGCCTGGCCAGCCGGGTCGCCATAATAGATTTCGATGTCCACCATGGCAACGGCTCTCAAGCCGCTTTCTATGAAGATCCGAATGTCTTTTTCGTGTCGCTACATCTGGCGGGAAATTATCCGGGAACCGGCTGGACAGACGAGACCGGTGTCGGCGACGGAATCGGAACCACACTGAACATTCCCATGAGCGCGGGGAGCGGCGACCAGGAATATCTGGATCACCTGGATACCATCGTCTTGCCAGCGGTGAGGAAATATGGGCCAGACCTGATCCTGGTTTCGGCGGGATTCGACGCCCACGCCGCCGACCCTTTGGGCGGCATGTTCCTTTCCACCCAGGGGTACTACAAAATAACTTCCGCCATCAAATCGTTGGCCGATGAGGTGTGCCATGGAAAAGTGGTGTCCGTATTGGAAGGGGGATACAACATCAAGGCTCTCGGCGATTCAGCCGAAGCTCACGTAAAAGCTCTTCTTGGGCTGTAAAGCCCTTCTGGCTGTGAAGCCCTGATTTGGAGCAAGAGACATCCACTGCCTGGCTTCCCTTATATCCATGAGCGCTTCCCCTCTGCTCTTGTCAAAACCTGCCTTGTTGAAGTACCCTGATTGCTCAATATCAATCCAGATTTATGGAGACATCCGACCGTGACAAAGATCAAGGCGGTGTATCCGGGGTCCTTCGACCCGGTGACCCTTGGGCATGTGGACCTGATCAAAAGAGGCTCCCGAATATTCGATGAGCTGGTGGTGGGCGTGGGAGACAACCTGCGAAAAGGGGCCCTCTTTTCTCCAGAGGAGAGGGTGGAGTTTATCAAGCACGCTGTGAAGGGGATTAAAAACGTGAAGGTAGTTCCTTTCTCCAGTCTGCTGGTGGAGTTCGCGCGCAAGGAGAGCGCCCATGTGATCCTAAAAGGGTTGCGGGCCGTCTCTGATTTCGACTACGAATTGCAAATGTCGCTTATCAACCGCCGCATGGCCACAAAGCTGGAAACGGTTTTTATGATGCCCAGCGAGGAGTTTTCTTTTGTCTCCTCCTCGCTTATTAAAGAGATAGCCTCCCATAGGGGGAATGTCAGCTCCATGGTTCCCGACGAAGTGCAGGAGGCCCTGGTGGAACGGCTGTCGCAGGGCAAACCAACAAGATCGAGGAAAAAGAAGCAATGAAGAATATGGTTCTCTCGGAGCGTGTGGGGAAAATTAAGCCTTCGGCCACCATGGCCATCACCGCAAAGGCGAAGGCCCTGAAGGCTGAAGGAATTGATATTATAGGATTTGGCGCGGGGGAGCCGGACTTCGACACCCCAGATTTTGTGAAGGAGGCGGCCATCGACGCGCTACGAGCGGGCAAGACCAAGTACACCCCCGGCGCGGGCATCCCGGAGCTGCGAGACGCCTTGTGCGAGAGCTTCCGCCAGGATGAGGGGCTCGACTATAAGCGTGGGGAGACGATCATTTCCAGCGGTGGCAAGCACGCGCTGTACAATATCTTCCAGGCCATATTGAGCGATGGCGACGAAGTGATTATACCCATCCCCTACTGGGTGTCGTTCCCCGACCAGGTGCTGCTGGCCGGCGGGATCCCGGTGTTTTTGAACACCAGGGAGGAGCAGGGTTTTTCCTTCTCTGTGGAGGATCTGGAGAAACTGATCACTCCTAAAACCAGGGCGGTGGTGATAAACTCCCCCTCCAATCCTTCCGGCGCCGCGCTGGGGGAGGATCTGCTGCGCGATATCCTGAAGCTGGCGGTGGAGAGGGACATCTACGTCATATGGGATGAGATATACAAGAAGATCTACTACGGCCAGGGGAAGCTTCGCTCTTTGCCCGCGCTCTACCCGGAAGGGAGGGACAACGTGCTGGTGTGCGGAGGGCTGTCCAAGGCCTATTCCATGACCGGCTGGCGTATAGGCTGGACCTTGGGTCATTCGAAGGTGATCAGCGCCATGAGCATGATCCAGGGTCAGTCCACCTCCAATCCCACATCTTTCGCCCAGTATGGCGCGCTGGCCGCCCTGCGCAAGGGAACGGAGCATATAGGCCCATGGTTGACCGCGTTCCGGGAGCGGAGGGACATCCTGCTGGAGGGGTTCACAAAAATCGAAGGCGCCTCCTGCGCCAAGCCTGAGGGGGCGTTTTATGTTTTCCCGAACATCTCCTGCTGGTTCGGCAAGCAATGGGATAAAGGGGTGATAAAGGACAGCTACGACGCGGCCGCATACCTTCTGGAACACGCCAAGGTGGCTGTGGTGCCGGGAGAGCCTTTCGGCAGCCCGGAGAATATACGCCTGTCATACGCTCTATCCACGGATGATGCGCGCAAGGGGATGAACAGGATCATCGAAGCGTCCGAGGCGTTGCGGCCATAACCGGCGGTAGGGTGACGGGGATAGTTTCCCCGTACTCTTGTTTCCCCCCCCCGACTTGTCAGGCGATGAAGCGCCTGATCCGGGGTATCAGCTCCCTTTCGGTGAGAGGTTTCTGCAAAAGGTCGTTGGCGCCGTGGACGAATAACTTCTCACGCAGTTGCGCTTCCTTGATCGAGGTGATGATGACGACTGGTGTCTGCATGGTGGTGGGATTCTCGCGCAAGGCGCATAAAAGCTCAAGCCCGTCCATGAGGGGCATCATATAGTCTGTAATGACGATATCCGGCCTCCTGGTTCGAGCCATTTCCAGCGCCTCTTTTCCGTTGGTCGCCGCCATGACATCCACCCCAATCAGGTCCATATACGTTTTCAACAGGAAAAGAAGGTTTTCATCGTCATCGGCCAGTAAGGCCAACGGCCGCCGGAAGGGAAGGTTTACATAAAACGCCAGCCCGCCATCCTCGGCCCTGGAGGTTAATTTACCCTCCATGCGGGTGATAACTTCCTCAACTGGTAAAAGCCGCTCCGCTAATTCATCCTCTTCCCAGTCTCCCGGCAGTGGTGTCGTCCGGATGGCGATAGCGCCAGGCTGGCCGGTGGGGGCGGAAAACTCCACCTTCCCTCCGCCGGGCCGCATGTCGATGGCGATGTTGGCGAGGCTACCTAAAATCGTTTGGATCATCAGCGGGTCGGCATGGATCCTGGTCTGCGGCGCCACCAGGTTCTGTAGGCTGGCTCCCTTTTCCGCGGCTTCTCCGCTGATGGTTTTAATTACAACATCCACCAGGTAGTTGGCGTCCATAAAAACCGGTGTTGGTGGGCTGGGCGCTTCCTCCTGGCCGGGGGAGCTTTTGATTTCGCTGATCTTGCTCCCCAACTTGCTGAGCGCTTCCTGAGCGCGCTCCACAGCTCCAGCCGCCGAAGTGTCCAGCATGGCGGCCTGTTTTTTAATCAATTCAAAATTTGTTCTCGCATCCTCGTAAAATGTGAAAATACTGGTGGAGATATCTCCCGAGAGTTTTTCCATCCGGCGCTGGGCGCTTTCGGCGGTTTCCATGGCGACTTTCAGGGTTGCATCCCGTTTTTTCATTTCGCTTATGTCGCGGGCAAGGCCCAGAACATATTTCAGCGCGCCGTCCTTGCTGCGGATGGGAGTGGCCCGAGCGTTCACCCACTTGGAGTCATCACCGGCGATTCTACAATCAATTCCCAAATCGGCGGTGGTTTTGCCGTCGACAATGTCCTGAAAATGGGCCATTACAGCGGGTAGGTCTCCCGAATGGATCAGTCGGGAGATATGCCCGGATGAAGGCCGTGATTGGCCATGACAAGGAAACTCCTTCGGTGGATCGGTGAAGCATTTGAGTTCACCTTCTTCAGAAACAATGAACACGGCGGCGGAGGCGTTTCGCGCCAGGCTGTCGAACCTGGCCTGGCTTTCTCTTAGTTTTTCATCCTGCTGGCGCAAAAGCTGGATAAGCTCTTTACGATCCAGGGATTCGATGTCTTTCGTCTCTTCCATAATCATCCCCATTCAAGCGCAACCACTCTATGGTTTCGAAAGAGATTATGTTCCCCAACAATAATCGACGCCGACAATTCATCGCCGGACATCGTAAATATATAACTACTCCCCGTTCATTGTCAACTGCAAATAATTACAAATAACAGTGAGTAATCCAACGCAATTCTGGATAGCGTCCTATGTTATAGTGATTCCAGGTAACGCAGGGGTGGCGACATTCTCAACCCGATGCGGCAAGCGTGACTTTTATAAAGAGTCTGTCGAACAAACGTGGCGCAGGCTCGCAAAAGGTATTCTCATGAGGAGAGCGCTATGATAAAAGCAGGCAAGAAGGCCCCGGAGTTCAAACTGCCGGATCAGGACGCGGCGCCGGTTTCGTTGAAGGACTTCTCCGGAAAAAAGGTGATCCTTTTCTTCTACCCGAAAGCCAACACTGGCGGGTGAACCACGGAGGCGACCGAGTTTCGGGACGCAATGGGAGATTTTAAAAAGCTAAACGCCGTTATAGCTGGGATCAGCCGCGACAAGCCGGCGACTCAGAAAAAATGGGCCGACGCCCAGGGGCTGCCGTACCCGTTGTTGTCGGATCCGGAAGCGCGGATCCATAAAAAATACGGCGCCTGGGGGGAGAAGATCATGTACGGCAAGAAAACCGAGGGGGTAATCCGATCCACCTTCGTCATCGGGGAAGACGGTGTCGTGCAAAAGGCGTATACGAACGTGAAGGCCAAAGGGCATGCGGCCAAGGTGCTGGCGGATCTGGCCGGGCAGGAATAGCGCCAGGCGGTTTACTTACTTGTATCGGTAGGTGATCCGCCCCCGGGTCAGGTCGTAGGGGCTCAGTTCCAGGCGCACTTTGTCGCCAGGGAGTATCCTGATGAAAAACTTGCGCATCCTGCCGGAGACATGGGCCAGCACTCCGAACCCATTATCCAGCTCCACTTTGAACATGGCGTTGGGCAACGATTCCTTCACAATGCCCTCTACCTCCACCGCTTTGTCGGAGTCGCTTTTAGGCGGCCCTTCCTCTCGCGCGTCGGTTACCGCCCTGTTGGTTTTCTTTTTACTAGTGAACCTTCTTTTTTTTTTCATAAGCCATAAAATATGCGGAGCCGTAACGGCTCCTTGTTGTCAAGATCAATAGCCTAATTCATTCCGAGGCCAGATTACAACGTTTAGTTGCGCCAATAGAGCAAGGACCCCAAATTGTATTCTTGCAAAACGTCTCCAGATAGCCTTAGAATGAGGCCTCGTATTCCTCTGTTTTCGCCTTCTAGGCATTTTATGGGTTTTGCATGAACATAAACAAGTACGTCAAGGGAGCCGGTGTGAACGTTTTCCGAATCTCCGGAAAGCTTATATCCTCTAACATCGAAAGCCTCAAAAGCAGCCTGGACTCCGCCATTGAGGAGCCAAACTCCAAGATTATTCTCAACTGTCGCAACGTCAACATCATAGATTCCGCCGCAGTGGGCCTTTTGATCGGCCGGGCGAGAGCGGCCAAGAAAAACGGTGGGTACTTCTGTTTTTGCGAGCCCCAACCGGCCATCTACCGGCTTTTCGCCATGGTGGATGTGGGCAAGTGGATGGACATCTTCAACACGGAAGAAGAAGCCCTCAAAGCCATCGAGAACCAAGACAAACCCAACGCCGAAGCGTAAACGACCCTTTACAGAGCAGTATCGCCCCGCTCGCCGGTCCTGATTCTTACCGCTTCTTCCACCGGAAGCACGAAGATTTTTCCATCGCCGATCCTGCCGGTGTGGGCGGACTGGCTGATGGCGGTCACTACTTCCTCCACCATGTCATCGGAAACGGCCACCTCCAGCTTTATTTTCGGCAAAAAATCGACCACGTACTCCGCGCCGCGGTAAAGCTCGGTGTGCCCTTTCTGTCGACCGAAGCCCTTGACTTCGGTAACGGTCATGCCCAAAACACCGATCTCGTTTAGCTTGTCTTTGACCTCGTCAAGCTTGAAGGGCTTTATTATTGCCTCAATCTTTTTCACAATACCCTCAAGGTAGTTTCATTGTCCTAAAGGCTCTGTGGCCACATGCCGCGCAACAGTGCGCCCGGCAGGACTCGAACCTGCGACCTGCGGATTCGGAATCCGACACTCTATCCACCTGAGCTACGGGCGCTATGTGGCGAGTTTACCACAAGCCGGGTGTGGACGCCATTTTTCAGTGCCTTGCCAAGCCCCACCGTGGCGCCATGGCCTGGTCGGCCCAGTATTGACAACATAGGGGGCAATATGTAATAAAGAACGGGCGTTCGTTTTAGGGAGCTGTTTTGAAAGTGAGGTTGACATGCCGAAGGTAGACAAAGCATACCTGGAGCAGAGGCGCGCGCAGATACTGAAGTCTGCCAAGGCATGCTTTGCTAAAAACGGGTTTCACAAAACCACCATGCGCGACATCATGAAAAAATCAAACCTCAGCTCCGGCGCCCTGTATCGCTATTTCAAAAGCAAAGAGGATATCATAGAGGCGATCGCCCTCCAGACCCTGGAAGCCAATATCGCCACAATAGACGACGCTAAAAGAAAGGGGAACGCCAGAAGCCAGATAGAGACCTTGGCGGACAGATTCTTCTCCCTGCTGGAAAAACCGGAGGAAAAATTTACCAGCGTAGATGTGGAGCTGTGGGGGGAGGCTAGTAGAAATAAAAAGGTTAAAAATATTCTGGTGAAATCTATCGGAGCCCACCACGCCGAATTTGTTAAGATTATCCTCCAGGCCCAGGCCAATGGAGAGATCCGCAGGAATGTGGATCCGGAATCTATGGCCTCCGTCATGATCGCCCTTTTCCAGGGGGCCATCGTGCAGATGAGGGTCGGAGGAAATCTGGACTTGTGGAAGTATGTGGCCTGCGTGAAAGAGATGCTGGCAACCCTGCTGATCAATGAAGAGGAAGTGAACGCATGACGCCGAAACCGAAGGCATTCATGGTGTTGGCTGTGTGGGTGGCCCTTATCGCCCCAGCCGCCGCCGAGAGCGCCGCGACCGCCGAGAGCGAAAAGACTCTCACTTTAAGCCAATGCCTGGCCACCGCCATGGAGAACAACAGCCAGATATCCCTGGCCGCCAGAGCTCGCGAAAAAGCGGAGCTGACCAAGACCGAGGCCCTGGGCAAGGCTCTGCCGGACCTGGACCTACGCGCCAGCTATACCCGAGCGGGGAAAAACCCGGAGGTGGAGTTTTTCGGCACAAAGTTCAAGCTGGCGCCCGACGAGGCGTATCAGGCCCAGGCCACCCTCACCCAGTATCTATATTCCGGCGCGGTCTCCTCCGGCTACAGGGCCAGCCAGTTGTTGCTGACGGCGGCCGGTGGAATGGAGAGCGCATGGCGCAGGGATGTGGCCACCCAGGTGAAGACCGGCTTTTACACCCTCCTCTTCACCAGGGAGGTGATATCGACCGAACGGCAATCCGTGAAACAGATCGTCTCTCATATAAAAGATTCGAAAGACCGGGAGGCGGTGGGGCTGAACACAAAATACGACACCATGCGGCTGG
>JAOUNV010000321.1 GCA_029880775.1 Nitrospinota bacterium
CCTTTGGTCACCGTCGTCTGGCGGTGCTGGATACCTCCCACGACGCGGACCAGCCGATGGTCGACTCATCCGGAGCCTATGTTATTGTCTACAATGGTGAGATCTATAATTTTCAGGAGCTGCGGGAGATCCTGGAGTCTCGTGGCGCCAGGTTTCGCACCCGCTCTGACACGGAGACTTTGCTGGCGGGTTATCAGGAGTGGGGAGTCGATGTTCTGGATCGGCTCAATGGTATGTTCGCTTTCGCCATTTGGGACAAGCCGCGCCAGAGGCTTTTTCTGGCGAGAGACAGGCTGGGAGAAAAGCCTCTATATCTTTGCCCCACACCTGATGGCGGATTGATCTTCGCATCGGAGCTGCGCGCGCTAAAGGCTTCCGGTCTTTTATCTGGCCGTATCGATAAAGCGGCGTTGAGCCATTATCTATCCCTCGGATATACCCTCTCATCGCAGCCGATATATGAAAGAGTGGTTGCTGTAGAACCGGCAAGCTTCTGGGAAATCTCGCGAGGTGGGGGAACCGTTAAACGGCGCTATTGGGATTTGGCCGCGGCTTTTCGAGCTAAAACCAGCGTCACCGACAGCGCAAAAATGGCCGGGCAGGTGGATGAGATATTCTCCCAGGCGGTGAGCCAGCGAATGGTTTCCGATGTTCCCCTGGGGGCTTTTCTGAGCGGGGGCATAGACTCGTCGGCGGTGGTGGCGGCCATGGGGCGAAGCCGCTCCCCTGCCATGAACCATACGTTTAGTATCGGCTTTCCACAAAAGGGCTTTAGTGAATTAAAAGAGGCGCGGTTTGCCTCCCGTTTCCTGGATGTCAATCATCATGATCTGGTGGTAGATGACGAATTGGCGACGGCGTTACCGGAGATAGTGGCCGCCACTGACGCCCCTTTCGCCGACACTTCGATGATCCCCACCTATTTTTTGGCAAGGTTCACCAGGCAGAACGTGACGGTGGCTCTATCTGGCGATGGGGGAGACGAGATTTTCGCCGGATATGAGACGTATCTGGCCGACAAGATCCATCGCTGGATGTCGCCGTTTCGGTCTGTGACCAGGCCAGCGCTGGCCCTGGCGGCGTCGATGATGCCGGTCCGTTTTTCCAAGGTTGGTCTCGATTTCAAGCTGAAACAGTTTTTGCGGGGGCTCGACGCCCCTTTCGAGCTGGCCCATTATCGGTGGCGGGAGCTTTTTGACGAAGAGGGGAAAGCCAGCCTTCTCACCGCTCCGGTGGCGGAGTCGATCCTGGGCCATTCACCCTATGACAGATTTAAATCCTTCTATGATGAGGTGAAGGATCTTCACTACATCGATCAGGCGTTGTATGTGGATCTGAAAACCTGGCTGCCTGATGACATCCTGGTGAAGGTGGACCGGATGACGATGGCCCACTCCCTCGAATCACGGGCGCCTTTTCTCGACCATCGGCTGGTGGAGTTGGCCGCGTCTTTGCCTGCTGATGTGAAGCTGTCCATGTGGCGTAAAAAATGGATATTCAAGCTCTCCCAACGGCCCCATCTCCCCGCGTCTATAATCTCCCGGCGTAAGAGAGGGTTCAATGCGCCGGTATCGCATTGGTTGAACCAATCGCTAAACCGTCACCGGGAGCTGATGTATGACGTATCGCTTCCTGGTGGCGAGAGACTTTTTCGATCAGAAGCCCTGGATACATTGTGGAAAGAACATGAGAGCCGACAGGCGGATCATGGGTTTCAGCTTTTTTGCCTGCTTTGTCTATCTCTATGGCTTGAGATATAATCGACGCATATGAAACCATCATACCGAGCACAAATCGAAACGAATATTTTGCGAGCCTCGCATCCAGAGATGGCACGGAGAGCATGACTCAGGACAAGCAGTCGGAATGGTACGATCAGTGGTCTATGCTCTCCGACGAAGAGTTGTTTTTATTTGAGGATTGGATCGCCCCAAACACGCTGGAAGGTTTTCGAAATCTCGATGTTCTGGAGTGCGGCTGCGGCGGCGGGCAACACACAGCGTTTATGGCCCCCTTCGCCAGAAGCGTCACTGCGGTGGATCTGAACACCATAACAATAGCCGAGCAGAGATGCGCGGAATATGACAACGTCACCTTTCTGGAGGCGGATATCGCCACGATGGATCTGAAACAAACTTACGACGTTGTCATCTCCATCGGGGTGGTGCATCACACGGACGACCCGGACCGAACCATCGCCAACCTGACCCGGCACGTCAAACCAGGGGGACGGCTGATCGTTTGGGTGTATTCTGAGGAGGGCAATTTTTTAGTGAAAAACATGGTGGAGCCGATCCGCCGGACCTTTTTGACGCGATTGAGCCGCACGGCTTTGTTGATTCTTTCAAAGATGGTCACAGCCTCTCTCTATCCGGTGGTTTATACCATATACCTTCTGCCTCTTCCTTTCCTTCCGTACTTCCAATATTTCGGCTCTTTCCGGAATCTTTCCTTCGGCCGAAACGTGATCAATGTATTCGATAAGCTAAACGCGCCTCAGACTGATTTTATTAACCGTGCGCGGGTGGAACGCTGGTTCGGCGAATCGCGTTTCGACAAGGTGGAGATCGCCCCATATAAAGGGGTCAGCTATCGTGCCAGCGGTGTCCTGAAGGAACCTTTGGGGTGATGGCGTGATGAAAGCGAAGACGCCTAACTTTTATGACGCAGGATGGCGCCGATGGGGCGGGATGACCGCATACTCGCCTGCGCCCAGGATACGGCGGGAGGTTATCTTGTCTTGGGTAAGAGAGCTTTCATTTTCATCAATTATCGACATTGGGTGCGGAGGAGGAGACCTGGTCCGGGATTTGATTACCAATTTCCCAGACGCAAAAATTACGGGAGCCGATTTATCCGAGGAAGTGGTAAAGACAAATCAGGAACGGATGCCGCAAGCCAGGTTTGTCAGCTTCAACCTTGAGGAGGGTCCACTGGAGAAGCGTTATGACGTAGTGATTTGCTCTGAAGTTGTGGAACATACCGACGATTACGAAGCTGCTATCGCCTCCCTGGCGGCCATGACGAAAGGCGCATTGATCCTGACTGTCCCTTGCGGGCCTTTGTTCCCTATAGACCGAGCCATGGGGCACACCCGTCACTTTTCGGCGTATGAGATCGGCGCGGCGCTTGGCAAGGCGGGGTTGGCTCCCGTGAAATTGGTCAAATGGGGTTTCCCCTTTTTCAATCTATATAAACACGCCATCAACATCTCGCCGGAGAGAACCATGGCAGGCTTTGCATCGACCAGCCAATACGGTTTAAAGGAAAAAGTGATATCATCATTGGTATATGGTTTATTTCGACTTTCTGCTCCGCTGTGGGGATACCAGCTTTTCGCCATGGCGCAGCGCGAAGATGGCCATCATGAATAGAACGATAAATATAAAAAAGTGTGAAACCTCGTTTTCTGGAGAGCGTAGAAATGATTAGTGTCATCGTCCCTGCGTATAACGAAGAGGATGGG
>JAOUNV010000172.1 GCA_029880775.1 Nitrospinota bacterium
GGTTATCCAGTCGTTGCGGAATCTGGATGCGGCCCTGGCCTCGTTTTCCGAATATGAGATTATCGTCATCAATGATGGCTCCACCGACAGCACCCCAGAGCGAATCCTCGAAACGGGGGTGGAGAGACTGGTCGTCATCACGCATCCGGAAAACATGGGATATGGCAAATCGCTTATCGACGGGATAGCCGTGGCCAGGAATGAATGTATCTGCATAATCGACGCGGACGGCTCCTACCCCGCTTCCCAGATTAGCGAGCTGTATCGTTTCTTCCCGGCGTACGACATGGTGGTGGGCGCTCGCCAGGGCTGGGAATATAAAAAGGGTATCTTCAAGGGACCGGCCCGGATGATATTCCAGATGCTCTCCGAATACGCCGCTGGCCGCAGTGTCCCCGATATCAACTCCGGGCTGCGGATATTCAAGCGAAGCGTGGTGCTAAAGTTTCAAGACTCCCTTTGCGCCGGCTTTTCATTCACCACCACAATCACCCTTCACTTCATGCTCAACCATTACTTTGTGAAATATATCCCTGTCACCTATAACAAGAGGGATGGAGTGTCAAAGATTCGCCATTTCAGGGATACTCTTCGGGCGTTTCAGTATATCGTCGAGGCGATTCTATATTACAACCCGATAAAGCTCTTCCTGTTATTGGCCTCCATGAACTTGATCGCAGGTGGAATATTGGCGGCGGTAAACCTGGCGACGGTACAGCTTCCTTTTCTCGATATTCTCTCCGCCATTCTTGTGGCCAGTTTCATGCCTATCTTTGGCTTGGGTTTGATCGCCGCCCAACTGCGCAAGATATATGGCTCCTCCCAACGATGGAGCCCTAAATAGGCCATGGAGCCCGACAGGATGTTCTCTTCTACAATGACACACGAGGAGCCAGACCCCAAACCCGGCTGGCTTCTCTCCTTGGAAAAATGGCTTCAGGATCGAGGAAAGTGGATACCCATCGCGCTGGTGATCGCCGCGACCTTGCTCCGAGTGATACTTTTCGTTGAGGCCAACGACTCCCCGCTGATGGCCTCTCATACCAACAAACAAAGCGACATGTCCTTCTTCGATCACTGGGCCAAGGAAGTGGCCGCTGGCGATTGGCTGACCGATCAGGCGCTCCATCCGATGCACTTTTGGCATATCGATCTGGCGAAAAAGTATTTCGCTTTGCGGCCAGACATGGCGGCTGACTACCAAGAGAGGGCGAGAACCACAGGAGTCGCCGCGGAGAAACTTCTGTGGAACCGATGGCATAGAGGGAAAACGTTCCATCAAGAGCCACTATACGCATATCTGGTAGCCGTCACCTATCGGATATTCGGTCCAGACGCGCGTGCGGTTTATATATGGCAGATGGCCCTGGGTGTGGCGACGACACTAATGCTTTATTTCATCTCGCTACGGATGTTTGGTCCGGCGACGGCGGCGGTGGCGGGCGTGATCGCGCTTCTGTCCGCCACCCTTACATGGCATGAGATTACGCTGTTGCGGACAACATTAACCGTATTCACCAGTGTTGGGCTTGTCTGGCTGGCGCTGGTGGCGGGGGAGAAAAAAAAGCTGGGATGGTATGCCGCTTTCGGTTTCGCCGGTGGTGTATCGTTGACCCTCCAAAGCTTTTTCATCCTGCTCGTTGGCATGATCGCAATATGGTTTATTTGGCCGTTGCGTCGGGCGCCCCGGCAGGCGGGATACGCCGCAGCCATCATGGCCGCCGCCATGGTGATCGCTTTATCGCCGGTCCTGGCGCGAAACCTGGCAGTCGGCGCCCCTCCCTTGGCGTTACTGAGTCAGGGATGGGTCTTTTTCATTATCGCCAATGCGCCAGATATCAATCCTTCTATACCTATAAATCTTCTGTCCCCTTATACATCTGGCATCCTGGCCATCACCGAAGGAAAAGCGTTACCCTCTATTGTCGAAACCATAAAACTACACGACTCGCTGTTCGGATATATAATGCTCCTGACGCACAAATTCTTCGTCGTCTTTTCCCCTTATCCGGCCAGCGACAACGGCCTGGGATTTTCTTATTTTGCCAGTCACTCCACTTCATTATCCATAGCCAGGTTTCATTTTGCTCTGCTTGCGCCATTGGCCTTTATTGGCTTGTTCGTAAACCGCCATCGGGTCTTCGCCACAGCGCCCTTGCTAGCAGCTATGATTATGATGATAACGCTTATGACCGCCTTTATCACCTTAAGCCGGTATCGAGCTCCGATGGAAGCGGCGATGATCCCTTTGGCGGCTTATGGTCTGGTGTGGCTGGCGAGCCGCCGCCATGGCGCCATAATCACTTCGACCGCCCTGGCGCTGTTTTTCCTGCCGGGGCCCGCTCCTCCTCCACCTGGCTACAAAGACTACGGCTTTGCCGCATATAACTTTTTCACCCCCAAGATAAACGCGGCCACCGGCGAGGGAAAATGGAAAGAAGCCGCAGCGATCTATGAGGAATGGTTTAGGTACGAGGATAATTTCGGTATATCGCCGGGAGTGATCCATCGGAGTCAAGTCAAAACCGCCGTCTGGTACGGGCGGCAAAGCCTCGCCTATGCGCAGATCCTGGAAAAAGCTGGAAAACCGGAGCGCGCAAAAGAAATGTCCAATCAGGCGCATCAGATCCTTAACGCCTTGGGCGTTAAAGGAAAATAGCAGAGAGCAACCAGAGCCTTACCGACGATGGCCCCCAACATGCAAACCGCATCCTTACAGCCGTTCCGCTAAAAGCTCGATCAGGTCCAGTGTTTTGATCTTATCCTCCAGGCCAGAGGTTTTCACCCCATCCTCCAGCATGGTCAGGCAGAAGGGGCAGTTGGAGACCACAGAGCCCGCCCCGGTGGCCCCGGCCATCAAGGCCCGCTCCGCGTTGATCCTGCGGCCCAGGCTCTCTTCGGCCAGCACTCGGCCTCCCCCGCCACCGCAGCAAAAGCTGGACTCCCGGCTGCGCTCCATCTCCGTCACCTGCGCTCCGATGGCGGACAGTAGAGCCCGAGGCTGGTCGAACACGCCGCTGTATCGCCCCATGTAGCACGAGTCGTGGTATGTCACGGAGCCTGAGTCAGCCATGGCTTTGAATTTATCCAAGCTCTCCGCCAGGAAGGTGGTGTAATGCTCCACTTCCACGCTCGCGTCCAGCCCCAGATCGCGGTATTCCTTATCCAGTGTGTGGAAACAATGTGGGCAGGTGGTGACGATTTTTTTCGCCCCGGTGGCGTGAATGGCCTCGATATTCTCCGCAGCCACGCTCTGGTACAGGTACTCGTTCCCCATCTTGCGGGCAGGCTCGCCACAACATTTTTCCCTCTTCCCCAGGATCCCTGCTTTGACACCCAGCTTATCCAGCACACCGACAAGCGCCCTGGCCACTTTAATGTTTCGTCGGTCATAGCTGGCGTAGCAGCCGGCGAAGTAGAGAACATTCATCTTGTCGGTGGAGATAGCCATCCCTTCGGCCCACTCCCCACGGGCGGCGGGGGCATAGCCCAGCGGGTTGCCATTCACCTCGATGGCGTCCATGGCGCGGGCCACTTCGTCGCCGGGGAATTTCCCCTCCATCAGCGCCAGGTTCCGCCGGATGTCTATTACCTTTCGCACATGCTCCACCCCTGCCGGGCACACTTGCTGGCAAGCGCGGCAGGTGACACAGGCCCACACCGCATCCTCCCCCACCACCTCGAACAGCGGCGTTTCCGCGCCTGAGGCTATTGCGGCGCCGATATCGGTCACCAGCTTCATCGGGGAGAGTGGCTTTCCGGTGAAGTGGGCGGGGCATGCGTCCTGGCAGCGTTTGCACTTCACGCAGGCTCCGGTGTCGAACAGATCTTTCCACAAAAGATCGGCTGGCGCGGCGGCGCCAAACTGTTGAGCGTTTTCATCCTCCAGGTCCAGGGTGACAAGCTTGCCCACCGGGCCCATGTCCATGAGGGCGTAGCTGGCCGGAACCAGGAATATGTGCCGCAGCTTGGTGTATCCGATTGCGGTAAAGAACCCCAGACATATCAGAAAATGCGACCACCAGATAAGCTTATGCCAGGTCAATAAAGAGCTAGGCTCAGCCCCATCAAACATCGTGGCGTGAAACACCTTGGCGAAAACAAGCCCCACCGGCGACCAATAGGCCAGCGCCATGTTAGTATCCAGTTCGGTGGCGGCCATCCGTAGCCCTTCCACCATAAATCCGGTGACCAGCGCAAGGAACAATAGTGTGTGGGCCAGCGCGTCCTCCCAAGAGCTTTCCAGCCCCGGAGGCCTCAAAAAGTATCTGCGGATGAACAGCCACCCGATGGCCAGGATCGCCACCAGCCCGGCCATATCCAGCGCCAGGGAGAATAGCTTGTAAAATCCGCCAGTGAGGAACCTGTGCCCCAACAAAGGATCGGTGAAGTCCGCCTGGATGAAAACAAGGGTGGTTCCGGCGGTGAGGACAAGAAAGCTCCAGAAGAAAAGGGCATGGGCCATTCCGGCGGCGCCTCCCCCCTTGAGCGCTTTTAGCTGGAGCAAGGTGTCGCGACCCATCAGGGCAAGACGACGGGAGATGTTATCCGTCCTTGTCTCCGGCTTGCCGATGGAGACGAGGTTTCTTGAGAAAGTGTAGACCCCATACGCCATCGCCCCCACGGCGGCGAAGGCCAGCAGGTACATCGGGGCCAGAACCCCATGTCCCACGTTCCAGTATATTTCTCTTGTGGCTTCCATTCTCGCTCCCTTGTTAAGCTTATATTCTAGCGCGACGAGGGGTGGCCGTGAGCCGAAATATTTCAGGACACCCAAATATTGGCATAACCAGCATATCCATCTGTAATTGAGGGTGTTATGCGTTCTCCTATGCCTGTTGTTTTTCGAGATTCATAAGTGAAATAAATTCAGAAAACTATGAATCCCTTGGGCTTTTTTAGAATCAAACAGGCTGGTACGTTGAAAGTGTGCCTGCGTACAAAAAAGGGTGTTTAGTTGAAAAATTGAAAATTTAGGGGGACCATTATGTTCAGACGAGTACTATTTCATTCCGTACTGCTGTTATCATTAGTAGTGACGCTGACTCACTGTTCCGAAGGTAATCCCGATGTTGGGAGTGTTGTGACATTGGCGAAAACAGGATTTGGAAACTCGGTTTTTGAAAGCGCCGAGCAGAAATGCCAACACTGTCATTATGATCTTTACAATACATGGGCGGACTCCATGCATGCCAAATCCTGGTCCGATCCAATATTTCAGTCTCTTTACCAGCGGTTTCTGACGCATTTGATGGAAAACAAGATTGGCGTTTCCGGTCCCACTGGCGCCATTACCACAAAGGTCGCCCAGAATATGGGCGGTGTATGTCTGACATG
>JAOUNV010000318.1 GCA_029880775.1 Nitrospinota bacterium
TGCGGCGCCGGTTTGGTCAGGGAGTTGATTATTCCGCCGATGGAATCGGACCCATAAAGCGAGGTACCGGGCCCCTTGGTCACTTCCAGGCCGTCAGCCATAGGTATGTTGACCTCGTACAGCGCGTTATGGTTAAAAAATCCGGTGGACCTGATCGGTATTCCATCTTCGAGATACAAATAAACCGGCGCAGTGGTGAGTGGCTGCCGAATAGAGGTCATATGCCCTTCGCCGCCGGTGACGTTGACCCAGACTCCGGGAACTCGATTGACAATTTCCGAAGGGTGGGAAGGCTTGATATCCTTGATCTGCTTTTTATTGATCATATCAACGGTGGCCGGGGTGTCGGCTTTTTTCTGCTCTTCCCTGGCGCCGGTGACCGTTATTTCTCCTTTAAGATCCTCATCGTCCGCGGCCAAGGCCAATGATGGTGAATATGTGTTAAATAACAATCCTTGTAACAGCAAGATCATTATCAGTCTACGCATTTTGTCTCCCTTCGAAAGCTTCTGATTTATGTCGTATACGATCATGGCGATTACTAACCGCCAGCTCATATGTAAGGCATAAGACACCTAGTGGATTGTTAAAGAGCAAGAAGGTTGCCAAATCTGTTGTCTCTTGAATATCAAGACGATACGGCTTTATGGCTGCGGCTGATTCATGCGGAGTGTGTGATATCACACACCTGGCAGGTGAAATGACCCAAGGGCGGATGGGGAGTGGGTTCGTTTATCTAAGGATCGTTTTTGTCCGTTAAATCCCCTTCATATGCGTATGGGCCGTCCCTCCACCCAAAGACGGGAATAATCATTCCTTGATTCGATTACACTCTTCATAGGGTTACGCCTTGGGCCGATTTGCGCCTCGATGGCAGCAGCGTCGAACGGAGCGCCTGGGCGTAGCGCTCCTGTATAACCCAGAGCCTTCGCCCCACCCTCTGTCGCCATGTGGAACACAACATCGGCGCCGAGACCGGGAAACGTTTTCATCACAGTCCGCATCTCCGCGCGTATATCCAGGTCTGTGTTGGAGGCCAGCGAGTCGGTCCCCAGCCCCACTGTGACACCTTGCCGCAGAAGATCCGGAAGCGGATGAGGCTCCTTGCGGCCGAACCAGTGGTTGGAGTTTGGGCAATACGCCACCTTGGCGCCCGCTGTTTTCAATGCGGCGATGTCCCCTCTTGATGGATGATTGAAGTGAACCACCAGCGCCCCTTCCAGCGCTTCTGCATCCCGCACCGTCACCGTGGGCCTTTTACCCGGAGCCCACTCTTTTTTGTATTGGCCGATAGATTGCAGAAATTCACGAAACGGCCCCCGTCCATACCGGGAGAACTCATCCTCCTCCAAAGTCTCCGCCAGATGGATGGATAGAGGCAGTCGACCCTCGGTGGCGAATCGCGCCACCGCCCGCATAAGCGCCATGGATGTAGAGTAGACCGCGTGGGGCGCCACACCCTGGCGGAGCGATCCATCGTTCACCTCCGCCCCCTCCACACGCAGGGCAAGGTCGGCGAATCTTTCCTTCGTCAGGGATGGATCCAGCCCGAGGACCTCGTGGAACACTACACCCCGCATCCCTTGCTTCGCCAGCACAGGCGCCGTCAACCCGGTCTGCGATACGTCTCCCACACAAGTGGTCCCTGTCGCCGTCAGCCTCCGGACGCCAGTTTTGATTTCGGCGCGGATGGTGGAGTCCTTCGTTTTGATCCGTAGAGCGATAAGCTCCTTGATCCAACTTATGAAGGGGGCGCCGGGCGTCAGCTTTCCCTTCATATATGAAAGCTCCAGGTGAGCATGGGCATTCACCAAACCAGGATGCAGGATATGGCCAGGCAGCCTTATGCTCCTGTCTGTCTTCACTCCCCTCAGCGATTCGGATGGCCCAACTTCGGCGACCTTCCCATCATGGACGATGATGGCGCCATCGCGCAGAACGGTGGAGGAATCGATGATGATAACCTGCGCTGTGACCTTCAGGGTGGCTCCGGCTACGGGTCGATCCATTTGCGCCAATCCTCGGTAATGACCCCCTGTTTGCGATAGCGCAGCATGGCGTTTTTACATTGGCAATCGCGCGGCTGGCTGTGGACTACTTTCAGCGCTTCCGCCATGACTTCCGGCATCAGGTCCAGGGCCTGGTCCACCTTTTTCTTTTCGTCGCCGGTGGTCATCCCCTCGAACAGCACCCCCTGCCGAAACTCCCTCTCCACCAGCCCCTCGGCATAGTTGGTGAGATAGCAGATAGCCGCGTAGCAGATTTCCAGCTCCCTTGCCAAAAAAGCCTCCGGGCATAAGGTCATCCCCACCAGGTCCGCGCCGTAGGAGTGGTACAGCCGTATCTCCGCCGGGGTCTCCAGCCTGGGGCCTTCGGTGCACAAATAGGTGGCTTTCTCCACGGCGTTTCCATCCATTCGGCCCACGGAGTATAGCAGCGCATGGCGTAGCTCCGGGCAGAAGGGGTGGCTCATCCGAATAAAGCCCAGCCCTGCTTTGGTGAAGAAGGTGGAGGGGCGGCTTTTGGTCATATCGATAATGTCGTCCGGTACGGCGAACCCGCCCACATCCAGATTCGGATTGATTATGCCTGGGCCAGACCAGGAGACTATCCGCTCCACCCCCAGTTCCTTAAACGCCCAGATGTTGGCGCGGTAGTTAATGAAAGGCGCCGTCACAGCATACCTTTCCAGCCCATGACGGGAGAGGAAGTAGAATTTCATTCCCGCATGGTTCACCAGCTTGATGTCATCCACCTGGCCATAGGGAGTCTCTACCGAGGGCGTATCGGTCACCCGGCCAAATACTTTCTCCTTAAGCAGGTTGTAGGCGGCGCTTCCCCCTATTACCGCTACATTGATCTTGCTCACCAGTCTTTCTCCGGTCGCCGGGAGGGCGGCGCGGCCTGCTTCCGGAGTTCCTTTTTCAATTCCTGCTCATCCTTCCCGATGGCGTTCAAGGTCATTTTAGCCTCCTCCGGGGTCATTTTCCTCGCTCTGTTATCCTTTTCATCCATCTGCTCCGGCTCCGGCTTTTTATCCTGTTTTCCCTGGCTAGATTGATCCTGCTTTTGTGATTGCTTCCCTTCCTGCTGATCCTGACTCTTTTTCTTTTTCTTGCTATCGCCATCCTTGCCGTCTTTATCATCCTGTTGGCTTTGCTGTTTCTTTTTATTCTCCATCTCCTGGACCCTGGCCAGAGCCAGCTCCAGATTGTGGCGGGAGTCATCACCACCGGCGCCGGATTTTAGCAAAGCCTTGTACCCCTCCGCCGCCGCGGCATAGCTCTTTTGCGCCTTCTCCATATCCCCGCTCTTTTCCGCCGCTTCCCCTGCGCGATACAGGGCCACTCCCCGGTTAAAAGCTGCGTCTCCTCCCAGCGCTCCCTCGGCATTGGCTGCCCGTTCGAAGGCCTTGGCCGCCTCCTGATACTCTCCCAGTTTGTGGTAGGCGCCCCCCATGTTATAGTCCAGCTTTTTGT
>JAOUNV010000319.1 GCA_029880775.1 Nitrospinota bacterium
GCAAGCTTTCCTGGTCGCCGCTGTTTTCGCCGTATATTGGGGCACTTTGGACTACCCATTCCAGTTCGACGGAATCAAGGGAATAGAAAACAACATCGTATTGGATGACATCAAAAGGTCCGATCTGATATGGAATCATAACCCCTCCAGGTTTCTCCCCTCCCTCAGCTTCGCCATAAATCGCCATTTGGGAGGGCAAGACACATACGGATACCACCTGGTCAATATTTCCCTGCATGCGGCGGTGGTTCTTTTGCTGTTCTATCTTACTGGGCTTATGTTTCGGGCGGCCAGGAGGTTGGATGGAAGAGAGCGTAACCCCGGAAGAGTGGAAAATATCCAGTTCACCATCGCCCTGCTATACGCCGTTCATCCGCTGAACACCCAGGCCGTCACATACATTTGGCAAAGATGCGCGATCATGGCGGCGGTGTTCTACTTCCTTGCGATGGTGGCGTATCTCAAGTCATCCCTGGATCGGCTGGATGGGGCTCCGGATATCGAATGGAAACAGTGGAGAACGATATCCCTGGCCGCCGCCGCCGCCGCGATGATCACAAAACAGGTTTCCGTCACTCTTCCAGTCGCCTTGGCCTTGCTGGAATATACGATGATAAGCGGTTCTTTTTCCAGATTCAGACAAAGAATCGGTTCGCTGCTCCCCTTCCTGCCCCTGCTATTCGTAGTGCCCTTTCTCACCATCCATTATCAGACCGGTGAAGTGATGGACCTGATACACAGGAAAGAAGACCTCCTCTCCCCATTGCGCTACCTGCTCACCCAGTTCGATATAATCATTCTCTATCTAAAGCTTCTTCTGCTCCCCGTGGGCCAGAATCTGGATCATGACATACCTGTGGTCACATCCTTTTGGGGTTCGGCCGGTTCCTTCTCTGTTTTGGTGGCGTTCTTCATGGCAGGTGTGTGGCTGATAAAGAAAAACAGGATGGCTTCATTCGGTGTGGTGTTTTTCTTTTTGGCCATGTCTGTGGAATCTTCCTTCTTCCCGATTCCGGACATAGTGTTCGAGCACAGAATGTATCTGCCCTCAGTGGGCTTGTACCTGGCCTTTGCGTCTTTTGCGGGAAATGTCAGCCTCAAGTGGAGCAGCCGGGCGATGTGGGGGGTGGCGGCGCTGGCCCTTGCGGTCACGATTTCCCTTTCGGTGGCCACGGTAAAGCGAAATCAGGTGTGGGGCTCCCGGGAATCTTTATGGGCGGATGTGGTTCAAAAATCCCCAGGAAAGGCCAGGGCGCATATCAACCTTGCGTCGGTGAAAAAAAAGGCGGGTAAATATGAAGAGGCGGAGAAAATATATGAGAGCGCGGTGGAGGTCGGTGGCGGTATAGCCGAAGTCCATCACGACCTGGGAGTACTCAAAAGGCTCAGGGGCGACCTTGATGGAGCCGAGATACACTTGAGAAAATCCAGGGCTTTGGCTCCATATGCGGCTATCTCCGCCCTGGAACTGGGAAGGGTCCTGGAGGCGCAGGGGCGCCTTTCGGACGCTGGGGCGGAATATGTGGATGCTGCCAATCTAGCCCCGCGCTCCCTGGTCGCCCGTTACAAGCTAGCCGATATTTTGAGAAAATCCGGGAATACCGACGCGGAGGAAAAGGTGTATAAAGGTATCCTGGAGCTGTCCCCCAACGACCCGTTTGCCCTGCAAGGTTTATCTTCCATGCGGAGGAAAAAGGGAGAAACCGGGGCGGCGCACAAGGGAGATCAACCGAAATAGCGTAGCCGGACGACCCAGCCTCCGGCTACGGGAGATATGGTATACTTTCCTTGCTCATGCTTGATCTCCTCTTGTAATCTTCCGCTCCGAAAGGTGAAATATGCGTTTAGCCGCTCGCATCATCCCCCCCATTATGCTTAGCGCCGCCATTTTCGCGCTCTACCGGGGTGTGTTGAGCTATCCTTTCCAGTTCGATGATCTGGTGGGTATCATGGACAATAAGGCGATCACTGACTTGTGGGACATAAGCACAATATGGTGGTACAACCCATCCCGGTTTATCATGTTCCTCTCATTTGCGTTAAACTACCATCTGGGTGGGCTGAACACATACGGCTATCATATCCTTAACATAGCTTTTCACGTGGCGGCCACTCTTGTTTACTACTACTTCCTGCGGCTCCTGTTTACCGTCAGTGACAGGCTGGATGGCAAAAGCCAGGATCTCTTGCTGACCGGTATATGCGTGTTCACTGCGGCTTTGATTTTCGCAATTCATCCGCTGAACACCCAGGCGGTCACATATATCTGGCAAAGAGGCACATCCATCGCCACCCTGTTTTACATCGCCTCGCTGGCGGCGTACCTGAAATCCGCATCCGATGAATTAAGTGGGCTTGCTCCTGCCCGGTGGAAGGGATGGCTGATCCTTTCCGTGCTCCTTGCGTTCTTTTCCATGATATCAAAACAGTTTTCCGTCACCATTCCGGTGGCGGTGGCGCTGATGGAGTTTGTCGTCATCAGTGGATCGCTTGTGGCCATGAAGAAACGGCTGGCCAGGGTGGTGGTCTTCGCGCCGATGCTACTGGTGGTGCCCCTTTTCACCATGTTGCTGAGCAAAGGGGAAGTGGGGGACTTAGGCCAGCGGGCGGCCAATCTCCTGCCTGCCCATCAATACCTTATGACCCAGTTCAACGTCATTGCCTTTGTATATTTCAAGCTATTGTTCTATCCGGCGAACCAGAACCTCGATTATGATTTCCCCACTGCGCTTTCCTTTGGGGATTCCGCCATGGCTTTTATGGTCCTTGCGGCTCTGCTTGCGGCTGGGGTTCTACTGCGTCAGCGCAATCGTATAGCGTCGTTCGGGATTATCCTCGCATTCGTGGCCGCATCGGTGGAATCCTCCTTTTTCGTCCTGGAGGACCTGGTCTTCGAGCATAGGATGTATCTGCCTATGACCGCTTTATTGGCGGCGTTGGCTTCTATGGAGCGGCAAGCGCTGGGAAAAGTATTTTCATCTCGCGGCGGGATTGCCGTCGCCTCTCTTCTCGCCATCACCATCTCCATTCCGCTATACGTTACCGCCGCAAATCGAAACCTGGTGTGGAGAACCCCGTTGAGCTTGTGGGAGGATGTGGTGGCTAAAAGCCCCAACAAGGTCCGGGGCCTCAACAACCTGGCCGTGGTCCTGTTGGGCAATGATCAGGATGATAGAGCGTTGGAGGTGCTTGTCAGAAGCAAAAAGATTGATCCTGGATATTATTTGACCTATTACAACCTTGGGATGATCTGTGAGAGAAGGAAAGACTTTCCGATGGCGGTTCAAAACTACCTGAAAGCCATAAAACTGAACCCTGGCAACTACGAGACAGCCTACAGGCTAGGGAGCCTCTTTTTTACATTAAATGAGTACGACAGGGCCATCAAATACTACATCTTGGCGGTAAACTCCGAGCCAAGGGACATTGCCGCCAGGATGGATCTGGGAGTCGCCCTGGGCAACTCTGGAAGGTATG
>JAOUNV010000320.1 GCA_029880775.1 Nitrospinota bacterium
TGGCTCTCGGTGAAGGTGATTTGCTTTGGTTTCGTGAAAGATACCTGGTGCTTGCCGGAGGGGGAGAGGAAGCGGGCCGGGCCTTGGGCATAGGCCAGGCCGGCTGTGGGGAGCAATGCCAGGATGACGGCCAGGCTGGCGATGATGAGAAGGCGTGTTGCTTTCATGGCTCCGACCCTCTCTCCATTTTCACTCTCCGCAAGACTCTGTATATAGTTGTGTCAAGGATCGGCTCATGTCAGAAAGGCGCCTATATTCAAGAGTCTTTTCACCCTTGGTCCCAGTTCTTTATTCAGCATCTCCTTGCCCACCAGGTCGCTGGCGCCCACCCGGAACGCCTCTTCGCGTTCCCTTTCTCCACTGGAGGTTACCACCAGGATAGGTGTCAACCCGGTGACTTTATCCCCCCTTATTTCCCTGATCATTTCCAAGCCTGTCATCTGCGGCATCAGCAGATCCAGTATTACCAGATGCGGCCTGCGCTCTTTGGCGATTTCCAATCCAGATTTCCCGTCCGCCACCTCCACGATATCCACTTCCACCTGCGCCAGCTGGGTAGAGATTATTTTCCTGAAATCTTCGTCGTCATCCACCAAAAGCACTAGCGGCCTTTGGGTTGCCAGATGGATATAGAACACGCTTCCCACCCCCTCCTGGCTTTCCACATAAATGCTCCCTCCATGAGCCTTCATGATGTCCAAAGAATAGGGGAGCCCCAGGCCGGTTCCTTTCTCGCCCGAGGTGCCGATGGAGGTGGTCTTGATATCCTGGCGGAAAAGGTCGGTCATCATATCCTGGCTGACCCCAATGCCAGTGTCGCTGATGGCCAGGATTGAGCCTTTCCTATCCGGCTTAAAGATCTGAACCACGCCCCCTTTGCGTGTGAATTTTATGGCGTTGGTCACCAGGTTGTTCAGCACCTCGTGAAATAGCCCAACATCCACATATATTCGCGTCTCCGCTATCAGACCGTTAACCAACTCGACTCCTTTGCGCTCCGCCACGGCGGCATGGGTATTCAAAACATCCGCCACCAGAAACCGGGCGTCGACGAACTGGCGCCGGGGCTTGATCACCCCCGACTGCAGCCGACTGATGTCCAGAAGCTCGTCAATCATCTTTAGCATGTTGGCGCCGGAGCCTGCTGTCTTGGTAAGGATATCCCTATGCCTGGGGGCCAGTTCATTTTCCTTATCCTCCAGAAGCAGATTCAGCAGGCTGACAATGGTGGAAAAAGGTGACTTGAGATCATGCACAACCAGGGAAACAAATTTGTCTTTCAGGAACGTGGCCTCAAGGGCGGAATCTTTTTCCTTTACGGCCTTTATCCGCGCAGATTCGGCCTCATCGTGAGCGGACTTTAGTTCAGAGTTCAGAGTTTCCATTCTTTTAAGCGCCGTTTCCAGGTAACCCTTGGTGACTGACAAGCTCTCGTTGGTGAACACCAGCTCCTCCTGCGCCCGGATTCTCTCTGTCACTTCGCCGAGTTTTGTGGCCACCGCATTGATCAGGTCCCACTCCTCTTTCATGAAAGGGCCCTCGTCCAGTTGTGGTCGAGGCTCCATATAGCATACTTCCACCTTGCCCTCGACTCTCCCGGAAACGATTACCTCAGCAGACATTTTCCATTCCGTTTCCGCATATCCCTCGGTGGCGGCCATTCTGTCGTCGAGCATGATCCTGGCTCTAGTTATCTGCGGGTATTTCCAGCCAGCGGGAAGTAGACTGACCACCTTATGGATCACATCCCCCAGGGTGCTGGAAGGATCGGAACAAAGGGAAGAGACTTTATACAGACATTGGAGTTCCTTGACTCTTTCTTTCAGGCTATCAGTCAGCAGCTCATACATCTGCTCGGCGGCCTTCCGGTCGGTGATATCCCGGGCGATCGCCAATATTCTGGCGCCACCTTTATAACTAGGCGCCCTGCAAGAAATAACCTCCGTTGGAATCCGGTACCCGTTTTTTGTCTGGAACTCGATCTCCATACGCCTGCCGTCCCTACATTCACCATCCCCCGAACAATGCAACAGCGCTACTTTACTAGTGTCGAAGCCTGCGGACATCTGGTAAATGGTCATATCCAGCGCTTCATGCTTTTCATATCCCAGCCGCCGCAGTCCAGCCCGGTTGATGTCGGTGATCCGCCCTGTGTTGTCCATGGTGAACACGATGTCATTGGCGTTTTCAAACAATTCGCGATATCTGCGCTCCCCCTCCCGTAGGGCAAACTCCGCTTCTTTCTGGCTGGTGACATCGACAATTATCCCGGTAAGGTCCACTTTCCCGGTATTGAAGTCGACAGTTTTAGTCAGCCGGTTCAATGCCCACAGCACCGTGCCGTTTTTCCGGACTATGCGATGGGTTATCTCGCAGCATTGGTTTTGTCCACTTTCATGCAGGTCATGGAAAAAATCCAGGACACGATCCCTGTCCTGGGCATGGATCATTTTTAGCCACAGGTTCGGGTCGGATTCGTATTCGTGGGCCGAATAGCTGAGGATCGTCTCGCAACCTGCGCTGTGAAACCTTTTGCATGGATGGCCATCCTCGAAGGTCACCTGGTACATATACGCCGGAGCGGTTTCAAGTATTGAGGTGGAAATTCCTGTCAGTGGTCTGGCGTTTTCGGTTTCTAACATGGGGATGTCCTTTATATGCAGCGGATTGGGAAGAATTGGGAGTACGATAAAGAACGGGAATAAAACCAGGCGGCCAAAACAAAGCCACGCCCTCTGGCTCGATTATCTCCACCACCACGTGGACCGGATAGTCGCGATAACGTATACACGTTACCTCCCTTTCAACATCCCGGGCAGGACCAGAACCCTCTTGCCAATTAGTATATGACTTTCAGGTCAACATAGCAAATATTTCGGCCTGCCGGAGAAGCCACGTTGTCATGTATCGTCACTCTCTCATATGCGCCTGATACCTGGCCAATCAACTACACTTATCCTGACTGAGAATGCGATGAAGGCCTTGCTCCTGTTGTGATACCCTTACGGAAAACGGAGAGGGGAGGGATATGGCTTACGACGAAAAGCTGGCGGAAAAGGTCCGGACTGCTCTGCTGGGCCTGAACGGAATGAGCGAGAAGAAGATGTTCGGTGGACTCTGTTTTCTGATGAACGGCAACATGGTGGCCGGTGTGGCGGGGGAGAGGCTGATGGTCCGAGTGGGAGTGAATAACCATGAGCGCGCCATGAAGCAAAAACACGCCACGCCTATGGACTTCACCGGCAGGCCGATGCGGGGGATGATCTTCGTGGCCGCGAAAGGAACCAAACGGAGCGACACGCTGGCCAAATGGCTGAAGATGGGGCTGGACCACGTCCGGACCCTGCCAAAGAAGTAACAGGCGCTCTATGCGATAGACCGCCGGACTCTACTTCCCGAGGCAAAATATGAAATGCAACTTGCCACAAGCGTGGAAGACACAAGCTACGGCTATGGCTGCGTCAAGA
>JAOUNV010000322.1 GCA_029880775.1 Nitrospinota bacterium
CAACGGACGATTCCCAGGAGTTCGAATTCGTCAACGCCATAGTGGGCGGGGTCATCCCGAAGCAGTATATCCCCGGCATAGAGAAGGGAGTGCGCGAAACCATGGCCGAAGGAGTGCTGGGCCATTACCCTGTGTTGGGGTGCAAGGTAACAGTGTACGATGGAAAGTTCCACGATGTGGACTCCTCAGAAATGGCGTTCAAAGTGGCGGCGCGGGAGGCTTTTCGGGAGGCGTTCATGAATGCCAGGCCGGTGATTCTGGAGCCGATCACGCAGATGGAAGTGGAGGCGCCGGAGGAATGCGTTGGTGATGTAATGGGCGACCTGAACCAGCGGCGGGGTCGGGTGCTGGGGATTGAATCCAGCGACGGGAGCCATAAAATAACCGCCCTGGCGCCTTTGGGGGAGGTGCTCTCCTATGCTCCGGACCTGCGCTCCATCACTGGTGGGCGTGGTGGGTTTTCCCTCAAGTTCCACGGCTATGAAGAGGCGCCCTCGAATATCGCCAGCAGGATCATTGAGGAAAGCAAGAAGCATAAGGAGAAAGAATAAAAAAGTGGTATGGCAGATTAAATGCGTTTGCCCGACTTGAACATACGCAGGATATTCGATAGTTTCCGAGGCCCATCCTCCGTTGATCCGGAGCCGGAGCCACCCAAGAAAAAGCGAAAATCGGGCCCGGTAAAGACCTTTATCATAGACAGCATGGTGGTGGTCCTTTTGCTTGGCGCGCTTTTCTATATCGGAAGTGGCCGCCCTGGCAAAAAACCGGTGGGCTCTACTGCGGATCCTGTGTCCGCGCCCTCCGCCAAACCTGCGACACCGGCGCCCGTCAAGACCGCGCCTAAGACCAAGCCTGCGCCTCCCGTTAAGTCGGCCGCTCCGGCGCCCGTCAAGACCGCGCCTAAGACCAAGCCTGCGCCTCCCGTTAAGTCGGCCGCTCCGGCACCCGTCAAGACCGCGCCTAAGACCAAGCCTACGCCTCGCGTTATACCGGTGGTTCCGGCGCCCGTCAAGGCTGCGCCTAAGACCAAGCCTACGCCTCGCGTTATACCGGTGGTTCCGGCGCCCGTCAAGGCTGCGCCTAAGACCAAGCCAGCGCCAACAGCCGAGCCTATTAAACCTATCGTTTCCCGCCCCGTGGCCAAGAATATCCCCAGGAAGTCGCGAAAATCCTCCAAGCGGAAAAAGGTTTACAGGATCAGGTTTGCCGTTTGTCAGATAGAAGAAAGTTGCCGAAAGGTGCAGGACCGGCTTTCCAAAAAAGGAGTAAAAGCGGCACTGGAGAAAACTGTGCATAATTTGATGACGCACCATGTGGCTCTTGGCCCCTGGCGGACCAGGTCCCACGCTCAAAAGGCCAAGGGCGACCTGTTAAAGTTGGGGATCAAAAGCTCGCTTCTGGTTTCCGGAGATAGGTATTTCATGATCACTAAACCTGAGTTCTCCCTGGCCCGAGTGCGAAAAACGCTTTCCGCCACTACCAGGGCCGGCTTCAAGGGGAAGATATTCTCCAGGAAGGAAACCCAGGATATGTACAAGGTGTATGGGCAAAGCCTGGGAAACCCTGAGCAGGCCCGGCTCATAAGGAACCAATACAAGAAAAAAGGCATAGACTGCATCGTGGAGGATTAATCGCGGCAATGAACGAGAACGGCAAAGTGGCGGCGGATGTCGAGATTCCAGACAAGATGTTTTTCAAGATCCGCGAAGTGGCCCAGATAGTGGGTGTGAAGCCCCATGTTCTGCGCTATTGGGAAACGGAATTTACCTCCCTGGCGCCGAGGAAAAACCGAAACGGGCAGCGGCTCTACACCCGCAAGGATGTTCAAGGCGCGCTGGAGATACGCAGGCTATTGCATGTAGAAAAGTTTTCCATTGCCGGAGCGCGCCAGAAGCTGAAAAAAAGAAGGGATCCGTCCACGAGGAAGAAGTCCTTACAAGGCGCCAGGGATGACCTGGCCGAGATCCTTCGGATGCTGGAGAAGGATGGCGCCGAACGAATGGAAGGCTCGCCAGAGTCTTAAAGCTACCGTTGGGTGAACTTTATTTCGCATGCGCCGTTAACCAGGCCGGCTGCGATAGGGTTTTCCATTTGCTTTCCATCGATGATTTCCACTCTCTTGTTTTTTCCGTTTTTATCCTTGATCATCTTGGTTTTCACTTTTTTCGCTTTCGCCACCAACCTGTAGTACAACGACGCCATTCTCATTTCACTAGAATTAAAATGGCAAACGATGCTCTTAGACTTTGATTGTTCCTCCACATAGGAGCATTCCTTTCCCAAAAGGCCATTCACATACCGTTTGATCTGCTTTCCCGCCGGGGTGGTGAACATGCACGAGTAGGGCTTACATTTTTTCAGATTGGCGGGCAACGCGGAGCAGTCTTTATCCATGCCACGCCCTCCGGTGGCGAATCTGGCGCCCGTGGAGAATGCCGGAGCCTCCTTCCGTCTTTTTTCAGCGGCGGCTTTCTCCTCCGCATCCCTGGCCTTTTTTTCCTTTGCTTGTTTGGCCAGCTCCCGGCGTATTTTCTTTATACAGTAAGGAGGCATGGTTTCGAGGTTCTCTGAGAAATACCACTGCCCATTCTTGCCCTGGCATTTATAGAAATTTTGCGCGGACACAGGCCCGCTGGCAATCAGCAGGAAAAGGATTGATATAAAAACAACTCTCACATTATCTCCTTTGCAAGCAACCAACCATCATTGCCGGAGGTATTATCCTCTAAGAGCCACCATCGGAGGGCAATTGGTTAACAGCCAAATAAAAGCACGACATCCCCCATTTCCAAAGCCTCCTGAGCCACACCAGGGATAGACACGAGCATAATAAAATCAATCAACAATAACAAGACAAATGTTGTGGCCTTCCTGCGATAACGACCCAGTCACTCTCCGTCGCGAGTACGCTTACTCTGATCGTCCAAAAACGCCAGGGACATATTCGCCTGATCCAAAGCGGCCCGCAGCTCCTTCAACCAGGCGCCAGAATCCCCTGCGCTGGTCAAAACTTCCTCCAACCCTCCCGACAGGGAGTAGATCCTGTGGGCGGAAAGGTTTCCCGCCGCTCCTCGCAGGGCATGGGCCAACGAGAGAGCGCTCTTTGTGTCGTTATTTTTCAGGGCTGATTCGATTTTATCCGCCGAGTCCAGATAGCCCTCTTTGAAGTGGCGCAAAAGGTCGACATACATCCTCTTGTTGTTGTTTACCAGGTCCAGGCAACTTTTTATGTCAAACCCATCCAGGTTGTCTGGAAGATAGATCGGCGGATCATCCGCGGCGCCATCCTGGGCCATTTCATCCCCTCCATCGCCAATGCCCAAGCGCGGGACCACCAGGCGCGCCAGGCTATTGAACAGGGCCTCTGGCATGATAGGCTTGGTCAGGTGGTCGTCCATCCCGGCGGTCAGGAACCGCTCTTTGTCCCCTGGCATGGCATGGGCGGTAAGAGC
>JAOUNV010000323.1 GCA_029880775.1 Nitrospinota bacterium
GATCGACTTTATCCCGCCCAAAATAACCGCTGCGGTGAGCGCCGCCATCACGGCCCCGGTCCACACCCTGGGCAGGCCGAACGCGCCGTCCAATGTGTCCGCCACGGAATGGGCCTGGACCATGTTGCCGATGCCGAAGGAGGCGATGGCTGCAAACAGGGCAAACGCCATGGCCATCATACTCCACACCCAATGGGGCCCGATGGCCGCGATGTACGTCATTGGGCCGCCGAGCATGTTCCCTTTCTCGTCCTTATAGCGATACTTAACCGCCAGCACCGCCTCGGAGAACTTGGTGGCCATCCCCACAAGCCCGGTCATCCACATCCAGAAGACGGCCCCCGGCCCGCCAAGCATGATAGCGGTGGCCACACCCACAATATTCCCAGTCCCCACGGTGGCGGAAAGCGCGGTCATAAGAGCCTGGAAGTGTGAGATATCGCCATCACCATCGCGCTCCGCACGCTTCACCAGGCCCATGTACAAGGCTTGCCCCAGCCATATGAACTGTAGCCCACGCAATAGAAGGGTCAGGTATAACCCGATCCCCAGGATCAAGACTATAAGCGGTGGACCCCACAGAAAATCGGAAATGGCCCCAAGTATCCCATGCAGTTGGGTCAGGAATCCTCCCGCGTTCGCCTGTTCACTCATATGAAGCCTATTCCCTTTGGCCGCGTCCCGGCCCCGAACCGATAGTTGAGAGCATAAAGCGGATTATACGGGGAAACGGATAAAGATGGAATGGGGTGTTGAAACTGTACTGTCCAGAATCATTCGTAAATTCCACACCTGGTTCCCGCTACGCGCCGAAGCTTCACCCAGGGAAGCCTTGACCATTTTTTCATCGATGCTGATCACCTGTCCCAACGTCTTCTCTTCCGCCATGTCCCCTCCGTTCCAGATATGTATGTTGAAATATTACCCGTGCGAAATAAATCCCCAAAAATGACTTTGCACAAGATATGACGCATTGCCACCTGGGTAGTTATTGTCAGGATCGAACTCCGATGCAGGCTTGCAAGGATGGTCTGACCCCTTGCGGAAAATATGGTCAAAAAACGATAAGGTGGGGTAGTAAGAAAATAGCTTAACTGCAGCTACCGGGAGGCCGATTATCAACGCGATACAGCTATTACCTTTCCTTGAATGGCTTCAGCTTTCTTCATTTATCTCCTCCATCATGTTGGCATAGCTTCGCCCCTCGTCTGGCCAACGAGTCGCCACCCAATCAGGGCATTGCCCGCAGAAACTATGATTTTCGAAGCTATTAGACAAGTGAGCCTTGCGCAAGTTCCTGTAAAACTCTCCCTGCCATGATTCCTTTATGGTGGTTGAGCGGTAATCGGTCATCGTGGAGCCATGTGTCCAGTCGGCAGGGCAAAACGCAAGAAATCCCCGGGGATTGAGCACGATCCTCTCCCATGGATATAGGCAAGGTTTCCGCTTAACGCTCTCGTTGTTTTTCCTCATGGCCTCTGCCATGTCATTTATGGCTCCAGCCGCTGAGTGGAGCCGCCTTATATACACAAAATCAGCTCCTTTTTCCTTCCAAAACCGCTGAAATTCAGTAGCTTCATGGGCATTTTCAGGTTGCTCTATAAAACTGATGGCAATAAGGGTCTTGGAATTGGAGCTTTTTATCATACGCATGGTTTTAAATATATTTTCCTGTGTACGCTCCAATTCGCCACCTCTTCTTATCTGCGAATATACCTCAGGAGAAAGGGCGTCCACACTGAAATCGATAAGGTTTATCCCTGCATCAAGAATGGGCTGCAGCTTCTTTTCGTTAAGTATGGTACCGTTAGTGGTCAGAGTAACAAGAGTCCCAGAGTTTTCCACAGCGTATTGAATCATCTCATAGGCCTTGGGATGGATCAGGCTCTCTCCCTCGCTGGCGTATCGTACAAACTGAACCGCCCCATTGGAGTTGGCGCGTACTTCATCCACGATTTTTTCATTCAATTCATACTCCAGGTTCCTGTTCGCGAAATGTTTTGAAGCTTTGAAAGTGGAATGAGGACAATGCACGCAAGCTAAATTGCATGCTTCAGTGATGTCCACGATAACTTGAGACGGAAATTCAGCATTAAGCCTACCGTAAAAATCGTACATATTTTCCTATATCTGAGATTGTTATTTTATTTGATCAAAGAAAGTACCGACTCAAATTGAGCTTTCATCCTCAAAAACTCTTGTTGTGACGGCGTTTGTGGCTATGAGTTAATCATAAAGACAAACAGTGCTTATACTCAATTAATTGAAACCCACATGATACATCATACGCCATCGCCAATCTGGAAAAAATGTCATGCATCTCCATGAATGCGAATAAAGGCCAAGGGGATCAGGCATGCAAGCTATAAAACAGGGCTCCCCACTTAACTGCGACCAAGTGGGCTCATCTATGAGAAGAATAGTGGCGCGCCACCTAATCGTCGTTCCCTATTTATTTAAAATACGGTAATTGCCCGGCGCGAACCTTGGCAGAACACTAGTCGCAATCCTTGCATTTACGTTCATGAACCAGACGCGGTTATCCCCAGTGGAATAATTACGCAGCAAGATGTCCGCCATTCCATCCCCGTTAAGATCGCTCAATCCCGCTATAACGTAACCACCAGAGGGTGAAAATCTTGGAGCGACCCCAACTGCGAATCTGGTGACCCCATTCATGAACCAGATCCGGTTGTCACCGGTAGAGTTATTGCGCAGCACGATGTCCGCCATTCCATCGCCGTTCATGTCACCCACACCTGCTATGTAGTATCCACCTGTGGGTGAAAATCTTGGAGCGATGCCAACTGCGATTCTGGTGGCCCCATTCATGAACCAGATCCGGTTGTCACCGGTGGAGTTATTGCGCAGCACGATGTCCGCCATTCCATCGCCGTTCATATCACCCACACCTGCTATGTAGTATCCACCTGTGGGTGAAAATCTTGGAGCGACCCCAACTGCGAATCTGGTGACCCCATTCATGAACCAGATCCGGTTGTCACCGGTGGAGTTATTGCGCAGCACGATGTCCGTCATGCCATCGCCGTTCACGTCACCCACACCTGCTATGACGTATCCACCTGTGGGTGAGAAACCCGGAGCGACTCCAACCGCAATTTTAACGCTCCCACTCATGAACCATATCCGATTATCGCCAGTGGCGATATTTCGCAATAAAAGGTCGCCTAAACCATCATTGTCGAAATCACTGTCGATCACGGCGATAGGGGGAGTACTGAACATCGCCGTTACTTTTTTTGCGCCGGTCATGGCTACGTTGCAAGTGGTGGTCATGCCACTGCATGCGCCTGACCATCCTGTAAAAATAGAGCCGCCAGCCGGTGTCGCGATGAGGGTGACCGCAGTTCCCTTGGCGTAGATGTCAGAACATACGCCGGGACATGTAAGGCCGCCGCCATCGGTCACGGTCCCGCCGCCGCCCCTTA
>JAOUNV010000048.1 GCA_029880775.1 Nitrospinota bacterium
TTTATGTCATCCACCACCAGGGTGACCCTCCATCGCTGGCGCATCAGAAGCTGGCCTGTTCCGCGGCCCAGGTGCTCGTAGCCTTCGTGGAAGACCACCACGGCGGGTCTCTTTAGTGTGGTCCCGGTCCTTCCTCCCGCGCCTTCGGCGGACCTAAGCTCCGGGACCTGCGCCTTGAGCCGGTCCACCATGGCCTGTTGTGCGGCGAAGTAGTCGTAAGCCATAGCTTTTAATACTCCCCGATATCGTTAAATTGCTTTTTGCCTTCCAGGTAATCCGGGTTCCGATCGGCGCCGTCCGCTTGCACCAGCAGCAGGTCACCCGAGGCGATTTTTTGCAGCGCAGAAACAGCCGCCTGGTATTCTTCAGTCACCTTCTGTGTGGGCGCCTCGTCGTACAGGTGGAACCGCGCCATGGCGCAGGCCAGGCGGACGATAACAGCGGGAACAGGATTCAGGGGCAAGGTGTAGCGGCCCACCAGGTGAGAATCGATCACGGCTGTGGCGTCCTCCAACGCGGCTTCGATCACTCCGGTGTCGGCGGCGCCATCGCCGTCCCGATCGGCCAGGCTCAGGATCTCATCAGCGCCGTAGCGGGTTTCCATGTCCGTCCGGGTTATATATGCCATCGTTTTCTCCCTACGGCAGCTGCTGGTATTTGGCGGCCAGGCTGGTCTTCAAGGTGTTGTAGCGGGTGAGCAACTGGGATAGCTGCTCGGCGGTGAGTGGAACAGCTTCCTCCCCCACGGTGATGGATGCGGCCCTGTGGCGGCTCACTAAAGGTATCATCTTGTTAATGTCCCGCTTCATGCCGATGAGCGCGGTCAGGATGGAGTCGTGATCTGGCCCGGCCTGGGCGGCGGCGGGGGCGACGGAGAGCAATGATCCACAGGTAACCCCGTGGGCGCCAGGGAGTGATACAGAGATGCCCAGGATCAAAACGATGGTCGTTAAAAATAATGAAATGTATTTCATCTGGAGCTCCTTTGCTTTTTTATTACCACGCAGCCATCGCGGCGCGAGTCCATGAATTTGTGGCGACGCAGACATAGATATAACTGGCGTCCCACGATATTTCTCCCTGATCGCAGGTATCGGTGGCGCTGGCCGGGGTTTTGGCTGTGCGGACCCTGATGCTGTTGGAATTCACATCCAGCAGCTCTGTCGGCGCGTTTGTCCCCACGCCCAGCTTGCCAGCTGATGTAAGGCGCATGCGTTCGGTGACGGCGCTGGAACCCCGGACAGAAAACGAGGCGTAGGCGTCTGTGGTGGCTGCGCCATCCCATCCAGACTGGACCGAAAACATATCGGTATTGCCAGCGCCCTCCAGCATCAGCCGCGGCCCGACATCGGCGGCGGCGGCTTGCAGATTTTCCAGGGCTATTATTGTCTGGAAACCGGCTCCGTCCAGCCGAGCCTCCAGAGGATGCAACGCGCTCGGAGTACCTATCCCCACATTTCCGGCGAAATAATTTTTCGACCCGGCAGTAGACGCATAGACATCATAAACATTGGTCCCGGTGGACGAGCCAATATACAAACCAAAAACGCTGTCTCCCTGCATATTGAATATCCGGATTCCGGTGGCCTGGGTAATGGTGGATCCCGTCGTTTTTTCCCCCTGAACCCAGAGCCCGTAAGCGTTGGCCAGGGTGCCTGTGGTGCCTGCCCCACCCGCATATGTACCCACATTGATAAAGCCACCATATGCGGAGCCAAGCGTCGAGTTCGCCTGGTGGTAGGCATTTGAGCGAAAGGCGTACAGAGCGCCGCTGTTGTCCACCGTAGACCCGACTGTTGACATTATCTGGCTGTAGAAAGCATGCTTGTTGTACGCGCCAGGGACAGCCGGGCTGGACGTGTGGTTGAGATATGCGCCAAAAGCGTTGCTGTAATCGCCGGACGTTTGGCTGACAGACAACGCGGCTGCAAACGCTTCCGCGGCTGTGTCCTGAATAGTCACACGGTTGCGGGAGAGGGGAGTGGCGTTGCCAAATGCGGTGTTTCCCTCCACCAGCAAACCGTTGGTGGGAGCGGTTTGCGCTCCTGCGTATGTGGCCCCGATAACCGCAGCGCCCTCCACATCCAACTTGTTGACAGGTGTGGCCCCGATTCCCAAAGACACCAACCCATTCACTGTGCCTCCGGTGATGTCCACATTTGTCCATTGCCGCATCTGGTCCAGTGTGCATTTATAGTCTGTGGCCGCCTGGACGCAGTAATAAAGGTCGGTCCCGGCGGGGGTGGTGACGGCGGGCAACGTATCCAGGGGTGAATCCGCCTGGGCGGGCGTGGCCATAAGCCACGCCGCCAGAAGGAGATGCCCGATGACGCCGATGAGTTGGCCGCGGGTCATGGTGTGTTGTTTCATCAAAGCCCCCTATGCCACCGGATAGGCCACAAAGACGCTGTCCGGCTCACTGAGGGTGGCCAGCGGCGAGCTTTGCAGGAGCAGCCATCGCACCGAGGGATCCTCCTGTACCCAGCTTTTGGGGAAGATCTTCCGCTCTATGGCGCGAGGGTCGAACTCCATGTCCACAATGGCGCCGTAATGGACGGTGTTGCGGGTATTTTTCGCCCCCATCACCACAGCGTTTTTAGGAACCATTTCGGTAAGCGTCCCCGTGGAAGGGTCTTCATACCACTCCAGGTAATGATAAATGTTCATCCCCTCGGCGCTCCCCACGTAGGCGACTCCCTGGCCCGCGAACGTTTCCATGTCCACCTGGTCCGCGTTGAACCGGCGAGTGTCCATCAGCGCCTGCACGTTCGGATTGTTCATAAACGCGGTTAAGGCGTCCGACCCCATCACCACCTCGGTGGGGTTATAGCCTCCTGTTTTCCGTGTCGCCATGCTCCATGTCCGCAGGTCGTCGAATGGATTGATGGTGTCCACGCTCCAGTATTCTCCGGCGATCTTGGTCTCGGTCAACACCGGGTCACGCCCGAAGTCCACCTCCACCGTCCAGTCGATCCCTTCGCCATCCTTCCCCAGGGCGGTCACCTTTCCTGTGACCAGGGCCTGGGCCGCCTGGACCTCCACTGTGCGGGCGATGGAGGTCATCCCTTCCACCAGCCTTCGCCCTAAAATCTCCTGGGCCCGCTCCGATGGAGTCTTGGCGGAGTATGGGTTTTCCCCCGGCGCGCGCCGGGCCGCCTCCACTGCGGAGATGTCATACTTCATCTTGATGTACGGCAGGCGGATGGTGTCTGTCCGGGAGCCGAGCTTTTTCATCACCACCCCCTCCTGGACGGGGCTCACATATGGGGCCAGCTTTCGGCCACCAGTCACCACGTCCACCTCTATCTGGCGTGTGTCGTGGGTCTGCTCGTTGGGGAAAAACGTTTCCCGCAAAAAAGTCCTGGCGGCCGGCAACTGCTCGATGGCCGCGATCATTGTTTTCGGTTCAAAAAGGTCTGGCATTCTCTTCTCCTATCAGCCTTGAGTTTTGATGAATATTCCACCGGTCCGCAGGGCGGCCCATAGCCCGGCCGAATAGCCGGTGACGGCGCTGTCGTTGAATTGGCCCGCCACATACGTCGGGGCGGGAGCATCGGCGGCGGTGGCGTCCGCGGCGGCGGCCAGGATGGCGGTCGGGTACTGCGAACCATCGGTGTTGGCGGCGTTGTGGACGCGGTACTTGCCGGAGCCCGATCCCACGGCGATGGTGAACTTGTCCCCCACCACGAAGTCCGCTGCGCCATCGTTAACGGTGAAGTTTAAGTGTCCGCCTGTGTAGGCGGCCCCCACGGTGGCCTGGGCGTCTACGGCATAGCCATCCGGGTCCACCACTTTAAACGCGCCACTGTCGGCTACGGCGGCGATACATTCCAGGGTGTATGTCCCCACCCGGGTCACGGCGCCGAGGCTGACTCCGGTGACGGTTCCATCCCCGGTATTGCCCGCGTCCGCCACTGGCGCTCCGGCCGCGCGATCAATCTTCCCCAGCAGCTGGCCGCGCAGCAGCGCTCCTTCGCCTGATGCGATGGTGACTGTCCGCGTCACCTGGCCGCCACCGGCCAACAAGTTGTCGGCGGTGTTGGTTTGTGTAGTTCTTTGCATGTCCATTTAAATCTCCTGTGTATGTTTTCCGTTCATGGCCGCCCCGGCTATCTTTCCGCCCAGCCGGGAATACGGGTCATGCTCATCCACGCCGGCGGCGCTCCGCTCGGCGAAATCCACTATTGGTGGCAGCCCTGAAAGGTATGCCTTGAATCCATCGGCCATCGGTTGGGATACCATCTGGTCGGCTTCCGAAAACTCCACCACACTGTCGCCAGACAACGCGGCCAGAAACGCCGCTATGAATGCGCGATGACGGGGGAGTATTTTTCCATCACGGACCAGCCCCTCCACAAATGCGCCAGACTCCACCAAAGCAAAGCGCCGCTTATAGCTGGCTTGCTCTTCCGTCATCGCAGCTTCACCAGGTGCGGGAAGGCCGCTGGCCTGGCTCTCGTAGGCCGATGAGTTCTCTCCCTTAGCCACTGGCACGGAATCTGCCGCCTGCCTCTCATCGGCGGGGACGGCCCCATCCTTCAACAGGCGGCGCATCTGGTCCAGCCAGCTGGCGGCGTCGGAGGGAATGAATTCCATCACCCCCTGGGCCGCGCTGGAGAAGGAGACTGGCTGCAGCCCTTTTATGGCTGGCGGCTGGGCGCCCAGAAAGCCGACATGGCGCAGGTACCACTCTCCTGGCTTTGGGTTTTCCGGAGAGTCGGGTGAATAGAAAGAAGCGCTGATTTTTTTATACCGGCCCGCCCGCACCAGATCGGTGAACGCCGGGTCCAGCTGGGTCAGCTCCGCCCACAGCGCGGCTCCATCCGCCACCAGCTTTTTTATCCACCCATATGCGGGCGCCTGGCTATTGGGATGCCCCACCACCACGGGAGCCTCAGATTTGGCCGGGTCGTAGGCCTTTGCGGCGGCGGCCAGGTCCTCGGCGGTTATCTCCACCTCGGCGCCGTTCTGGGCCGTGTGGCGGCCCGCCCTGAATATTTCAACTATGCTCATGCTCGTTAAAACCTCGAGTCGAAAGGTTTTTCATCAGCCGCCGCCTGAATGGCTGCGACTGGGGGGCATTATGCGCAATCGACGCGGAGGGGTATTGTCGATTTTATGCGGTTGGTAGTTTTTTTATCGGAGGAAGCAGGGGCGCAAGGAGGATTTGCCGCCGAGACTGGAAGAGGGAAGGTCAGCTTCTGGCTTCCAGAAGCTCCCTGACGATAATCCCCAGCAGCCAGACGACCACCAGAACATTGGCGATGATGATCACCCACATGGTGTATTGCGGAATGAAGGCGCCAAGGAGCATGGCGATCCCCGCCAGCTTGAATCCCTCAGCGATCTTTCCCTGAACCTTTTTGGATGTCTTGTCGTCAAACGACGGCCATGTGTATTTTTTTCGTTGGCTCCAGGCCGGGTCCAGGTTCTCCAGCAGGTGGCCCACAGAATAGTATAGCGGCGCCATCAAAACGGAGATAACCACGGCCACATCCAGGTGATATCCCATGGCCCAACTGATAATGAAGATGTGTATCCCCAGCAGGAACAGCAGAAGAGTAATCAAGAAGCGGTCGAAGTATAACGCGAAGAGGTGGCGATATTCAGGTTTGGCGGAGAACCTGGGGATGAGCCCGAAGAGCAGGGCATACAAGGCCATGGCGCCTGGCATGGTGGATAGCGCGATATGTTTGGGGGAGTATCCGTTGGGCTGGCCGCTACCGCCCCAGTGGGTGGCGATCCTATCCGGGAGGGAGTCGTACACGGCCAGGCTGATCAGGCAAGACAGCGCCACTAAAAAGATGAAGATGAATCCGCTCGGTCTCATGGCGCCGCCTCTCTTTATCTCATGGGAGAAATCGCAATGCCCCTCCCACCAGCATAATCCTACGGCCTTGCGCTAACAAACTAAATATTGCCCGAGGCCCATGATTATCGGCGAAACGTCCAAAATCGTCATTACTTCCCCAGCCGCCAGGAGCCATAATCGCCGCCATGATTACTATTTGTAATACGAAAGGCGTCGACGGCGATCCCGTATCCGGGAAGATCGGCGAATTGAGCGCCTTTGTTTATTTTCATCCCGTCAGGCTGCATAGCCTGCGCGGGCGCGGGGCTGGACGCATGGACCCCAGGTTCCTTGAAAAACAGGATCGCCTGAGGAATGTCTATACCGTCCCGCCTTGCCAGGCGCCCTCCGGTTATCACTTTCTGGCAACAGGCAGTGGCTGCGCCACCAGTGGCTGCCAGCGGCGCGAAACGGTCATTCATGATCGTGGAACAGCCGTAGGCGGCGCCGGAGAGGCGTCTATTTATCCTGGTCGAATCCAGACGAAACCAGTTCCCCATACACCCGATAAACAAAAGGAGAAACAACCATGACACCTAAAGCATTGACGATGGATATAGCTAGAAGGGCGCTGGTGTTCGGCGTTAAAAGGGCGATCACTAAGGAAGGAATGAGAACCTGCCTGACTCTATTGGCAAGCCACATCCAGGCCACGGAAAACAAAGTGGACGACGAGATCCTGCGCGTATTCGGTCCGGCGGCCAGCCATGTGCTGGCTGGGGCAAAGGCTGGGATGACGCTGGAGGAGTACGAATCGTTAGTGTTCGAAGCGTTGGAGAGCGCCGCCCTGGCCACTCCCGCCGCCTGGGATGATGTGATCGTGAGCGCCGCCCAGGCCGTGGCCACATCGCCACGCAAGGCAAGGGGTAGATAACCATGCCCCTTTCCGAGGCGCTCCCCCTGTTGCTGGGGATAGTGGCCCTGTTCGTGGGGCTGATCAAGTTCTTTCTGGACCGTTACCTGGCCCAGATAGAGAAAAGATTCGACCAGCTGGAAGAGGCGATGCGCAACGAGGCGGCGGGAGTGACGGCCCTGCGCGAGGAATTTTTGCGTTTGAAGGCGGAGCTTCCGCTCCACTACGTCCGGCGCGAGGACGATATCCGGAACCAGACCGTGATAAACGCCAAGCTGGACGCGCTGTACCTGAAGATCGAAGGACTCAAGGAGAAGGTGTGATGACCGATATGGAGAAAAGCAGACGCGAGGCCCTGCGGTGGATGGTCCTCTCCTCGCTCAACTTCGCTCGCCCCGCCGGCGCGGGGGAGCGGGTGATCCTGGGCGCCGTGAAGGATGAGATCCGCGACCTGACCCGCCTGGAGCTGCGCCGGGAGATGGACTATCTGCTGGGCCGTGGATTGCTGGACCTGGAAAACCCCCACACTCCCCACTGGCACGCTCGCCTGACCCGCCATGGGGTGGATGTGGTGGAGCATACCGTGGAGGTGGAGCCGGGGATCGCCCGCCCGCCGAAGTATTGGTGACCTGATGCCACCGCGAACCAAATCCCCGCCGCCATCTGGGCCGGAGGAGCCCACTGTTCCCCCTCCTGCTCGCAAGACTTTCATGGAGCGGCTGGAAGATATCGCCCGCGCCACCGCCATGGCATTGCAGATCACTAAATCCATGGGAGAGGGGGACGCGGCGGAGATGAACGAGGCGATGTTGCGCCTGGCCCAGGAGAGACTGTTCGCCATCCTGGTGGATGAGGACCCGGAGCAGAATCCCTGGGACATCATGCCGAAGATCACTAAGGCGGTGACCGACCTGTCGAAGACCGCTGTCATGCAGGTGAAGATGCGGGAGGATATGAAAGCGAAAATGGTGGCCAAGGTGGACGCGATGGCGTCAGGCGCCGGAAACGACAAGAAAATCAGACGGGCCCTTAAACAAGTGCGGGAGGAAATCTATGGATTGTGAAAAAACTCCCGCCGTGCCTCTGCTTCCATATCAGAAGCTCTGGGTGCGCGACCGCTCCCGGTTCAAAGCCGGCATGATGAGCCGCCAGAGCGGCAAGACCTTCTCCGCCACGCTGGAGATAGTGGATCAGGTTTTACAAAAGGCCGCCGATGGCAAAAGGGAGGATTGGATAATCCTGAGCCGGGGGGAGCGCCAGGCCCGCGAAGCGCTGAACGAAGGAGTGAAACGCCACCTGATGGCCTGCGGCGCCATATTCAAAAGCATGGAGCGCCCATGGGCCGGGGCCGACGCCACATACAACGCGCTGGAGGTGGAGCTTGGCTGTGGATCGAAAATCACCGCCCTGCCTGCCAACCCGGATACGGCCCGAGGCTTTTCCCGCAACGTGTTGCTGGACGAGTTCGCCTTCCACCACGACAGCAGGCGAATATGGGCGGCGGTGTTCCCCGTCATCACCCGGCGGAAGCTTTCCATCCGCGTCATCAGCACTCCCAATGGAAAGGATAACAAGTTCCACGACATCATCACGCAGACGGATGGGCGGTGGAGCGTGCACATTACCGACATCCACCAGGCGGTGGCCCAGGGGCTGGATGTGGATCCCGTCGAGCTGAAACAGGCCCTGAATGACGACGAGGCGTGGGCCCGCGAGTATGAGCTTAGCTGGCTGGATGAATCGACCGCGTGGCTATCCTATGATCTCATCGGCCAGGCGGAGGATGTGAACGTCGGGACGCCTGACGCATATGGCGGCGGACCTTGCTACCTGGGGGTGGATATCGGCCGACGGCACGACTTGTGGGCCGCGGCGGCGCTGGAGCTGGTGGGTGATGTGTTGTGGCTGCGGGAGCTGGCCGTCCTGCGCGGAGCCAGCTTTGCCGAACAGGACGCGGAGCTGGACCGGATGATGAGGGCCTACGACATTCGACGCGCCGCCATGGATGAGACGGGGCTGGGACTAAAGCCGGTGGAAGACGCTCAGGTCCGCCACGG
>JAOUNV010000324.1 GCA_029880775.1 Nitrospinota bacterium
ACCAGCCAGAAGGCCAACACAGCAAGGGCCATCACGATGTCTACAGCCTTGAAAAGGGGACGCTGTCTCTCCCCGGTGGGATTGCCGCTCATCATTCTTCCATAAAGCTCCGGGCGCTCAAACGACGACCGGGATATTGAAGTAAAAACAGATATGATATCTCAACTGACGGTTGATTTATCCAGCTTCATGAGAGAAAATGCCTTCTATAATAAAATGCTAATATGCGAAAAGGGCGGAAACCATGAAAACAAATCAAGCTGGCGTGGATCTTATCGCGCGATTCGAGGGATTCGAACCGGACTGGTATAACGATGTGGTTCAGGTGCCGACCATAGGTTATGGCCACACCGGGGACCTGCCTGACGGGTTCACCGCCCCCCTGACCACCGAGGAGGGAAAAAGGCTTTTGATGACCGACCTGCAAAGATACGAGGGATACGTGGCGGAGTTGGTCACGGTCCCGCTTAACGAAAACCAATATTCCGCCCTGGTCAGCTTCACCTATAATCTGGGGAGGGAAAACCTGAAGGAATCCACTCTTCTGCGAATGCTCAACAGTGGGGAGTATACGCAGGCTGCGGATCAGTTTCCGCGATGGGTCTTCGCCGGGGGAAAGAGATGGAACGGCCTGATACTCAGGCGGGGCGCCGAGCGGAAGTTGTTTCTAAGCCCTGTCTGAAACTGCGCCTCACGGTGTGGGCCATAAATTCACACCATCTTGCCGCCCTCTCCTGATATTCTTTCCATGTGGAAAGACGCTTATGAAGACAATCATCATATCCATCGGTGACGAGATCACCTCCGGCCATACGTTGAACACCAACGCCGCATGGATGGCCCAAAGCCTGGAGCAGGCGGGCGTGACCCCGCAACGGGTGGTGACCATGCGCGACGATAACCGGGCGCTGGTGGAGGAGCTGAAGGACGCGGTCCAAAAATATAACTTGATCCTGGTCACTGGCGGACTGGGCCCCACCCATGACGATGTGACAAAACCGGCGCTGGCCCAGGCGTTTCGCGCGCCATTGGTCCGGGATCAAAAAACATTACGCCAGGTGAAAGCCTTCTTCCGGCAGGTGGGGCGCCCCATGGCCCCGGTCAACGAAGGGCAGGCGGATGTTCCGAAAGGTTTCGTTGTGCTGGCAAACTCCATCGGCACGGCGCCGGGGCTGATGCTGGCGAAGAAACGATACACGCTGGTGGCCATGCCGGGAGTGCCTTCGGAGATGCGTCATATCATGGAGCGCCATGTGATCCCCTTGGCCAAAAAGATGGCGGGGAGCGCCGTCCTGCTGCGGACCACGTTACGGACCGCCGGGATTGGCGAATCCACCCTTGCCGCTCTGCTGGAAGAGCGGGGCTTTGCGCCGCCGGAGGGGGTGACGATGGCGTACCTGCCCTACTTCGGCCAGGTGGACCTGCGCCTCACCGCCACTGGGGCCGACCGACGACGGGTGAAATCGCAACTGGAGAAGGCCACCTATGGGATAGAAAATATCGCCGGGGAGTATATCTTTACCAGGGAGAGCCACACACTGGAGGAGGTGATCGGCAAACTGCTGACAGAAAAGCGGCTCACCATAGCCTCGGCGGAGAGCTGCACCGGCGGGCTCTTCGCCTCCCGTGTCACATCCGTCTCCGGCGCCAGCGCATATTTCCTGGCGGGAGGTGTCACATATTCCAACCAATCAAAGCAGGAAATCGCCGGAGTGAAACAGGATACGTTGATCCGACATGGCGCCGTCTCCGCCGAAGTGGCGGGAGAGCTGGCGGAGGGAATCCGCGCCGCCACCGGGGCGGACATCGGGATATCCTCCACCGGTGTGGCCGGGCCCACTGGCGGAACGAAGGAAAAACCGGTGGGGCTGATTTATATCGGCATGGCCCATGACGGCGCCACGGAGACGATGAAGCTGAACCTGGGGATGGATCGAAAGCGCAACCAGGCCCGCACGGCCAACGATATGCTGGTGTGGCTGTGGCGCACGGCGCGGGATTGGCCAATGGACCCGTCCCCGGATGAGCCTGGAGAAACGCTATGACAATCGACGATCAGGCGGAGTCAGGCGTGTTGTACTTGGTGGCCACGCCTGTGGGTAATCTGGACGATATCACCCAACGCGCCATTGACACTTTAAAAACCGTGGATATCGTGGCCGCCGAAGACACCCGCCACTCGCGGATTCTTTTCTCGCGACACGAAATCACCGTTAACAGATTGGAGTCGTACCACGCCCACAACCTGGATTCCCGCACCGGTCATCTGGTCCGGCAGTTGCTCGATGGCAAAAGCGTGGCTCTGATCAGCGACGCGGGGACACCGGGGATATCAGACCCAGGCTCCGCTCTGGCGCGGGCGGCGGTGGAAGCGGGGATAACCGTGTGCCCCATCCCCGGGGCGTCGGCGCCGATGCTGGCGCTCACCGCTTCCGGCTTTCCCACCCACCGCTTTGTATACGAGGGCTTCCTGCCCCGCAAAAAAGGACGCAAAACCTTGATCGATTCCTGGAAAGACGAGCCGCGGACTGTGGTCTTCTTCGAGTCTGGCCTGCGGCTGGTGAAGACGCTGGAGCAGATATCCGCCGCCCTGGGCCCCAGGAAGGTGTGCGTGGCGCGGGAGATGACAAAAAAATTCGAGGAGTTTCTGCGGGGGGATATCGGGGAAGTGATCGAAGAGCTTTCCCGGCGTGGCGGAGTGAAAGGGGAAGTGACGGTAGTTTTGGCGCCGGCGGGGTATTTGATCGAAAAGTCACAATGAATTAGCTGACGGAACGGACTGAAAATTTATGAGGGCAGTCTCAACTATCTATCGCAACAGTTCGTTGAACGCTTCGTACGGCGTTTTATGGCTGGATTCCACCAGCAAGTGCAACGCTCATTTGATTGAACACCTCTAGCGGTGTCTTAAAACCGAGACATTCTCTCGGCCTGTTGTTCAACCACGTCTCAATCTCCTCGATCTTATCATCCGGCACATCCGCCAAGTTCGTTTTCCTCGGCAGCCATCTTCGGACAAGCCCTATCGTGTTCTCCACCGGCCTCTGACAAGAAAGGGAAGATTGCAATCGACTGGATCCAAGAACATATCGGAAAAATAGACCGGCAGTATATTCAGTTTTCTAAGGAACTGGGGCTTCAACCCGGAATCGGCCAACAGCAGCGTGTTCGTGGAAAGATTTTGGTGAGGCGGGGGCTTACCCTCACTCCCCCCACCTTTTGAACAGGCTGTGCTCCACGCCGAACTGGTCCAATATCTTCCCCACGGTCTGGTCCACGATATCTTCCACCGTCTTAGGGTGATGATAAAAAGCAGGCATCGGCGGTAGGATCACAGCACCCATATCCGCTGCCAGGGTCATCAGCCGCAGGTGGCCTTTATGCAGCGGAGTCTCCCGGGGGACCAGCACCAGCTTGTGT
>JAOUNV010000325.1 GCA_029880775.1 Nitrospinota bacterium
TATTTTCCAGTGTGATGTTCTTGGCCGACGCCTCATAGCTCAGGCTCTCTATCACCTCTTCCACCAAAGCCTTGGCGTCCAGACTCATCCTGTCCACCTTCAGCTTCCCGGATTGAAGCCTTTCCATGTCCAGCAGGTTATCGATCATGTCCACCATGTTCTCCCCGCTGGTAATCACCCTGGAAACTATATCCATCTGCATGGGGGAGATCGGATCCGGCACGTCGGTCTTCAAAGATTTCACCAGGCCCAGGATGGTGGAAAGAGGAGTGCGCATGTCGTGGGCCACCAGCGAGATAAACTTGTCTTTTAGCAGGGTGGCCGCTTCCGCGTTCTCCTTGGCCTGCGTGATCATCTCCATATCCCTCTTCCGCTCTGTGACCCTGCCAAGCTGGGTGGAAAGGTAGTTGGCCATATTCATGATCGAATCGTCCGGATCCATAATCTTGGTGGAAAAAAACTCCAGCACCGCCACCACTTTTTCCCCTTCCAGCAAGGGAAAGGCGAATCCGGCTCTTACGGTAGTCTCCGTGCCTTTCTCCAACCTGGGAAAGTTCGGATCCGCCCGGACATCTTTAATCCACGCCGGTTTCTTGCTGTCATATACTCGACCAGGGAGCCCAGCCCCAGGCTTGAATTTCGTGTTCTGGGTCACCTTTCGGAATTCGTCGAATTTTTCCGAGCTCTTGGTATACCACAACTCGGTGGGATGCAGGGTACCCTCCTCATCAGGCTTGTACACATGGCCGATCTCCCACATGGTGTGTCTGCACACCTTGTTCAGACACACAGACATCGCTTCGTCCACCGTGTCCACCTCGTTCACGGCGAAGGCTATCTCCTGCAATAGCTGGACAAGCTCGCTCTTGGCCGCCAGGATTGTCTCCATGGTCTTTCTCATGGTGATGTCCTTTATCGAGGCCACCACCCCGGCCACATACCCTTTGTCCATCAGCCGGGAGACGTTCATTTCCACTATCAGCCTGTCACCCATCTTTCGCTCGATGATCATCTCCCTGGTGCGCACAGACACCTGCTCCACCGCCTGGGCCAGAGAACCCATGGGGGAGGAATGCAACGCCTGCACCAGCACCCGCTCATCCTTGTCCAGCAATACTCCCTCCAAGCTGAACATCTTCAGGTCCATAACGTTCATCCCGGCCAGATCTTCTTCTTTGAATCCCGTGATATGCTCAGCCATTGGATTTGCGAAGGTGACCACCCCATCCCTGTCTGTCACAATCACCCCCTCGCCCAACGATGTTGTTATCCCGGAAAGCTTTCTTTCGCTTTCCGCCAACTCATCTGCGGAGCGCTGTATCCGGCTGGCCAAAGGCCGGAATATGGCCACCCCCACTACCAGCAGGGTCAGGATTAACAGGGTGAATATACCAGTCGCGCGGCGTTTGAGCGCTATCGAGTTTTGCTCCGCCTCCACCTGGAACTGAGCCACCAGGGCGTCCAACGAAGCCAGCAGAGGCTTTTCGGAGTATTCCTCTATGACAAGAAAATAGCTGTTGTTCATAGAAAGGTCCTTGGCGGGTGTATCGGCGAATTTCCGGACCGCATCCGTGTACCTGAGAATCATCTTGTCCAATTCATGGGGCGGGTAGAAGACGATCTCCTCCGCAGCCTTGGAAAGCCGGACTCTCAAGCCAGAATCTGGGCTGCTGCGCACAATGGCCTCATGAGATTTTTCCATCTGGGTTGCCAAAGACTTGAGCTCTTCACGCCGGGAAGAGCCGTCCGCATGGGTACCCATCACCAAATCGTGGGCAAGCTTCGATAGGCGCTGGGAGATCATTCGTTGCTTGCCGCTCAGGTTGATAACCTGGGCCCATGTGGCTTGCGTGGTCATCATTTCCAGAAGCCCCATGTAACTTGCGATCACCAGTATGGCGATCAAGCCCAAGGCAAGGACGTACTGCGTCGTGATCTTTTGGCCAAAGGACAATTCCATCCCCCTGCCTCGACGCTTTTTTTCGCTTATTATGGCGGTCTCCACGAAATCCCCCCCTAGGAAATAATGGACTGTGTTCGGGTCCTGATTATATCACAACAATTCTACACCTCGGCGCGTCCCTCGCCTGGCCAGGCCTACTTGCAGGCTTCCCGAAATCCGGCCCCGCACGCCTTTTTATAGTCGGCCTCCGCCTTGTCCATCTCCCCCATGATTTCATGGACCTGGCCCCGGACATAGTATGCCTCTCCCAGCTTCGAGTCCAGTTCAATGGCCTTGTTCAGGTCGTTATTGGCAGCGTCCACATCACCCATGTCTTTTTTCGCCTTGCCGCGCAAAGCGTAAGCCGGGGCGTATTTCGGGTCCGCTTTTATCACTTCATCACAATATTTGACAGCCTTGGCGTAGTCGGCGGAGCCATACGCTCCCCTGGCCTTTCTGTAGGTGCGGTCCAGTTTCTTTTTGCTCACCGCGCTGTTATTTTTCCACGGCGCCCATGCATGGCCGACACTCGCCGTCAGCATCATCGCCGCCAACGCGAATGCAAGTGATACCCTCATAACCCCTTCCTTTCTTTGCCAATGGCTTTTATCTCCGCCTCAAGGGCTCTTCGCTCCTCATCGGTCGGATTCAGGTCTAGCGCTCTTTTATACAATTCCAGGGCCTTTTCCTTCCCCCCTGGCCGCTGCGCCATCAGCCCGGCCAGGCTGGCCACCGCCGTGAAGTAGCCTGGATCCAACCGGATCGCTTCGGCCAGTTCCCGTTCCGCGTCGTAATACGAGCCGGTCCGGGAAAGAAGAATCCCCCTCAAAAACCTCAACTGTACGGTGAAAAGCCCCATTTTGTCCAGTGTTTCCGTGCGTTCCAGCAGGGCGGCCACCATTTGGGGCGAAGCTGACTCCATAGAATTGTATAGCGTTTCTATATTCAGTGATAATAGCGCGTATTCAGCCTCTGTGTTGTTCGGGTCTATTCGCAGCGCCCGTTCATACATCTGCGCCGACGCCCCTTTGTTCCCCCCGCTCCTGGCCACCTGGCCGCCGAAAAACGAGCTTTGTGACAAAAACGCCCGTTCAACCGCGCTTGCGTCCACCCCGGCGGCGATCTTTGGCGGCTGGCGATGGGCCAGTATACCAGAAAGGTTCGGCCCCTTCACTTCCACTCCCCCCACATGCATCCTGGGGGCGGAAAACTCCACCACAGGCCAATCGTCCCTCAGCGGGGCGACCCCCTTCACATATTCCCGCAGATGCCCCGGCCCCATCATATGGTTCGCCAATATTTGCTCCACACGGTGTATCCCGATATCGGCCAGGCTGGAGGCTACCGCAGGATTGTCGAAAGCCTTGTACAGCTTTCCATAATCAGGCAGATCCCCCGCCGCCCCGATCATGATGGCGTCCCATTTGGTGTACCACATGGCCCCCTTTGGAAACACCTCCGTGAACGCGGCCACC
>JAOUNV010000326.1 GCA_029880775.1 Nitrospinota bacterium
CCTCCACGACTACGGCTGCTCGCTGAAGGCGTTCCACAGTGATGTGGTGAAGAATATAGATCTGTATGGAGAGATGCACCGCTTCATCCCCGCTGTGGCCTCCTGGATGGGGGTGAAGGTGGCGGAGGTGAAGGTGAACCATCGCCCCAGGATCGCCGGGGTCTCCAAATACGGGATAGACCGCACAATCCGCGTGATCCTGGACCTGATCACGGTCAAGTTCCTCTTGTCATATTCCACCAGCCCGATACAGATCTTTGGTCTGCTGGGGCTGTTTAGCGGTAGCTCAGGTTTCCTGCTGGCGCTGTGGCTGTCGTTCCAGAAAATCGTCATGGGCATTCCCCTTTCCAACAGGCCGGCGCTTCTGCTGGCGGTGTTGCTGATCCTGGTGGGGGTGCAGCTTATCTCCATCGGCCTGCTGGCGGAGATGATGAGCCGCACATATCACGAGTCTCAGGGCAAGCCTATATACGTGGTGAAGGATATCTTGGAGTGATCGCGATGAACTCTCTCCCCTTCGTTCGGACCTTCCCAGCGGGATGATGACACTGGAGTTGATTCTGGTCGTCCTGGTGGTGCTGGACATCACCATTATCGCTCTGCTGGCGTATCTATTTTTCCTTCCGTTTCGCCTTGGCCCGGCGCCGGACAGGCTGCTGGGCGATGATTTCTTCGCCACTCCAGGGGCCATGCCGGACATACGCCTGCACATCGATGGCAAGGAAGCTTTCGACGCGGTGTTCCAGTCCATCGAAGGCGCCCGCCAGAGCGTCCATGTGCAGACCTTTATCTGGAAGGAGGACATCGTGGGGCGCCGGATGGTGGAGGCCGTCATCGCCGTTGCGGATCGAGGCGCCAGCGTGGCTCTGTCCAAAGATGTCTTGGGGACGTTTTTCGAGATTCTGGGAAAAGGGTGGAAGCTGGGCCCCGTCTTCAAGGACTCCCGGTTGCGGAGTAACAAGAACATATCTGTGGATTTTCGCTCGCTCAAACCTGTGGATCACAGCAAGTACTACATCATCGATGGCAAGGAAGCAATATTCGGCGGGATGAACATCGCAGACGAGTATCACGACCGATGGCATGACTATATGGTGGGGCTGCATGACGAAAAGCTGGCCGGGGTGTTGAAAAAGAAACTGGTGAATCATGACGACTGGCCGGAGGACGCTCCCTTCGTTATCGCCACAAACACGGAAAGGGGAGCGCAGATCAGAACCGGGATCGTTGAACTGATCGACGCCGCAAAGAAGAGACTGGTGTTCGAGCATGCGTATTTCTCCGCCGATATGATACTGGAGGGGATCGAGCGGGCGCTGGCGCGGGGAGTGGCGGTGGACCTGATTCTGCCGAAAGATCCTTCCACCCATGGCCCGGCGAACCGCGCATCGGTGAACCATCTGCTGGCCTGCTCCCATGCCGAACGGCTGCGGGCATTCTTCTACCCCACCATGACCCACGCCAAGGCCCTGGTGGCTGATGGCCGGATGGTGGCCATAGGGTCGGCCAACATGACCCCTCGCAGCCTGTACGTGAGCGGGGAGACTGTGATGTTCGCCCACTTTAAGCCGGACCATCCTTTCATCGCAAGGCTCAACTCGCGGTTGGAGAGCGATATCGAAAATAGCAAAAGAATCAACGACCCGTTTAGAATGGGGTATATGCAAAAGGGAAAAGCCCTGGTGGGGAAATATATATGGTGACCGGAAAGTCAACTGCGGTAACCGCCGCCATTTTGATGGTCGCTCTGCTTTGGGCCCAGCCAGCCTGGGCAGGCAGGGGGTTTTCTTATTACAAGTGGAGTAAGCTCTACTCGCCGAAAAACGCAGGTAAACCTCACGGCTCGTCCATGGTGGAGCTGCCGGGGGGGGACATCCTGGCCACGTGGTACGCGGCCACGGAGGAGACCAACAGCGAGGCCCAGATATTCGGCGCCATCTGGAGCAGGAGCAAATGGGCATGGGGGAAGCCTTACGTGATCATCCCCAGGGGATACTCCAAGTCTGTGGGGAACACCGCGTTGTACATGGATGATGATGGAATCATATGGCTCTTTTTCGCCGCTGTCAGGATCGGCGGATGGAGCGGGTCCAATATCGACTATATTCAGTCCCGCGATGGGGGGAAAACCTGGACCGAAGGGGTGACCCTGGTCAGCAGCCTGGGCCACCTGCCGCGCAACCGGCCCATTCGCCTCTCCAAAGGCAGAATGCTGGCGCCCTTTTTTATCGATTTCTGGTACGAGGCGAACATGGTGGGAAGCTATACCATGACAATCGACCATGATGACGGGGAGATAAGAAAGACCCATTCCTTCCATCTGGACGACCACGACGCCATACAGCCGACTCTTGTTCAGTTTCCGGATGGAAGAATCCTTATGCTTGCCCGGGACAAAAGCAACAAGTTCATCCGCCGCTCATATTCCGAAGATGGAGGGAAGACGTGGGCGCCCATGACCATGACCGATATTCCAAACCCCGGCTCGGCGGTGGACGCCATATACGTAAAAGAGATGGATATCGTGTTGTTGGCCTACAACCCCTCCCATCTGGCCAGCAATCCGCTCACTCTGGCTTTCTCTGATGATGGTGGCCAGCAGTTCCACAGGCTAATGGACCTGGCTGGCGACCGATGGGGTAAATTGGTGGCCTACAACTATCCCACGATTCTCCAAACCAAAGAGGGGATATTCCATATCCTCTGGTCCAACAAGAATCGTGAATCACTCAAGCACGCGATCTTCGATATCGAATGGCTGAAGGACTCCATGAAAAACGTCATTCAAGTGAAGAAAGAAACCAAGAAGAAGTGAGCCGGGATCGCAAATCCGCCAGGGCAGTCGGCTCAATTTCTCAAGGCTGAACTTTCTGTTTCCCACTGCGCCTTGCTCCACATTCTGTGGAGTTCCAACGAGGTTATAGTGTCCTTTTCAGCGCCAGGCCCGAGGCGAATTATGCGTTGGCGGGGGTGGCGTGTGCTTAAGAAGCTTCCAGTTTCAGGGACTGACTCAGGCTGCCCGTAAATCAAGCAATCGCAACCATGTAGCCTGATAAATAGGCGCCCATCCCGTTCCCCATCCTCCAACACACTGTATAAACAGCCTTTCAATTTTGGCCCAACTCTTGCCTTTGTACCGATACATGATGACGCCGCAATTATGCGCACGTCAGTATCGGGTCCCTTGGGCCGAAGGGAGAAAGCTTATGAAAAAGATTGAGGCGATAGTGAAGCCTTACAAGGTTTCCGAGGTGAAGGAAAGGCTGAACGAGATAGAGGTGCGCGGCATGACCGTGACCGAAGTAAAAGGGTATGGTCGTCAAAAGGGGCATACCGAGCTGTATCGCGGCGCCGAGTACAGTGTCGATTTTCTGCCGAAGGTGAAGATCGAGGTTGTGACGCCGGAGGAGAAGG